>NZ_JBYTEG010000003.1:140568-349343 GCF_058792255.1 Cupriavidus sp. CPT47-8839-RL05A
CCCCCCACCCCCCCCCCCCCCCGCGACCCGGCCCTGCCGGTGATCATGATCACCGGCCACGGCGACGTGGGGCTGGCGGTGCAGGCGATGAAGCAAGGCGCCTACGACTTCCTGGAAAAGCCGTTCTCGCCCGAGCAGCTGGTGGACGCCACGCGCCGCGCGCTGGAGCAACGCCGGCTTGCGCTGGAAGTGTCAGAACTGCGAGAACGGCTGGCGGGCCGCCAGAAGCTGGAAGCCCACCTGATCGGCCATTCGCCCACGGTCGAGCGGCTGCGCCGCCTGATCGCCGACCTGGCCGGCACCGACGCCAATGTGCTGATCCACGGCGAGACCGGCACCGGCAAGGAACTGGTGGCGCGTTGCCTGCATGAGGCCAGCCAGCGCCACGCGCGCAACTTTGTTGCCATCAACTGCGGCGGCCTGCCAGAGCAGCTGTTCGAGAGCGAGATCTTCGGCCATGAAGCCGGCTCGTTCACCGGTGCCGCGCGCCGCCGCATCGGCAAGATCGAGCACGCCGAAGGCGGCACGCTGTTTCTCGACGAGATCGAGAGCATGCCGATGCCGCTGCAGATCAAGCTGCTGCGGGTGCTGCAGGAACGCGTGGTGGAACGGCTTGGCTCCAACCAGCCGGTGCCGGTCAACACGCGCGTGGTGGCCGCCACCAAGGCCGACCTGCGCGCGCTCTCCGATGCCGGCCAGTTCCGCGCCGACCTGTACTACCGCCTGAACGTGATCACGCTGGAGTTGCCGCCGCTGCGCGAGCGGCGCGAAGACGTGCCGGCTTTGTTCGAGCATTTCGTCGCGCAGGCCGCGTTGCGCTTCAACCGCGAGGCTGTGCCCGCGACCCCGGCCGAGCTGGCCGCGCTGGTAGCCTACCCATGGCCCGGCAATGTGCGCGAGCTGCGCAACCTGGCCGAGCGCCATGTGCTGGGGCTGGGCTGCAACCCCGGCCACGGCACCACCGCGCCAGAAGCCCTGCCGCTGGCGCAGGCAGTCGAGCAATTCGAGCGCGCACTGATTGCCGATGCCATGCGCCGCCACGACGGCAACCTGAGCCGCGCCAGCGAAGCCCTGGGCGTGGCGAAGACCACGCTGTTCGACAAGGTGCGCAAGTACGGGCTTTGAAGCGTGGCCGGTGAATCGGGGACAGTCGCGCCGGCCATGCCGCGCAATCTGTCATGTCACGACAGGACTCTGAAGCGCCCGCTGTATTCAGCGGATGCTTCAGACGCTGCGTCGAATCCCGGGGAACCACCTGCGCAGGACAATGTCTGCGTTACTGTCGTGTCTGCCTGCAAGCACCAATGTGCGTTAAACAACCAATACGCGATGGATTTATGTTTTTTCTTACAGATGGATTGGCGTTTGCGGCATATTATTGGCTTCCAGCAGATCCGAGTCTGAGATCTTCAATACGTCCAGAAAGTCGCTGATCGGCTGGAAATGAAAGAAACAACAAATTTATAAAGAAAGCCGTCCGGCCGGCGGGGGAGCGGGCCAGGACACAGGGTCAGTCAACCATTGGCAGTGACAAGCGCGCGGCGCATGTGCCTGGCGCCGCGGGCGCCGTCCCGGCGCGACTGCCTTCAGGACCACGGGTGATGGGATGAAACTGGATCCGGCACTGGCTGAAAAGCCTTATTACAGCACGCGTACAGCGGCAAAACTGCTTAACGTCTCTCTGGGCACCGTCCAGAAGATGGTCGAGCGCGGCGAACTTGGCGCCTGGAAGACCAACGGCGGCCATCGGCGCATCCACAAGGAAACCGTGCACCGCCTGCTGGCGACGCGCATCGGGCCGGAATCGGCGTCGCCGCACGGCCTGGACCTGGTGGTGTTCCACCCCAACCACCAGGAAGCGCAGCGCATCCACGGCCAGCTTGCCAAATGGGGGCTGCCGCTCAAGAGCGTGGTGGTCGACGATGTGCTGGACACCGTCATCACCTCGGTCAGCGAGCATCCGCGCGTGGTGCTGTACTACGTCGACGAACTGAACGACGCCGAGTCGGCCACCATCGAGAAGCTGCAGAATTTCTTTGCCAGCCAGCACGTGATCTTTGCCGTGATCACCAACCGCCAGGCCTATGAAGGCGTGGCCGATGCCCTGCAGCACTGGGGCATCATGGTGTTCCTGAAGACGCCGTCGCTGGAAGAGGTCAAGGGCTTCCTGCGCGCCCAGCTGATGATGGGCCGCGCCGCCTGAGCACGGCTGCACCGGGGCCATGCCGGCCCCGGCATCGCCTGCAGCCTCAGGCCACTGCCGCCTGCCGGGGCGTTGCCAGCCCGGCTTCGTCGCCGTCGGCCTGCGCCATCATCCAGCCGTACAGGTTGCGCGGATCCGGCGGCATCGCCACCAGCTCAACCGCCCTGCCCGCCCGGTGCGCCTGCGCTGCGGCGTAGAGCCAGCGCAGCGCGGCGTAGTCTTCCAGCGCAAACCCGACCGAATCGAACACGGTCACCTCGTCCGCCGCCGCGCGGCCGGGCGCGTGGCCGGCCAGCACCTGCCACAGCTCGGTCACCGGCGCGTCAGGCGGCAACTGCTGGATCTCGCCTTCGATGCGCGTCTGGTCTTCGTACTCCACCACGATGCGCGCGCGGCGCAGGATATCGGGGTGCAGTTCAGTCTTGCCGGGGCAGTCGCCGCCCACCGCATTCAGGTGCATGCCGGGCCGCACCATTTCCGGCGCGAGGATGGTGGCGCGAGTCTTGTCGGCGGTGACCGTGGAGACAATGTCCGCCCCGGCCAGCGCGGCCTCGATCGATTCGGCACGCCGGATCGAAAGTCCGGGTACGCCACCAAGGTTGCGCATCAGCCGTGTGGTGGCGGCGGGATCGATGTCATAGGCGGCGATCTCGCGCACGCCCAGCATCGCCTGGAAGGCCAGCACCTGGAACTCGGCCTGCGCGCCGTTGCCGATCAGCGCCATGGTCGCCGCACCGGGCGGCGCCATGGCGCGCGCCGCCAGCGCCGACGTGGCCGCGGTGCGCAGCGCCGTGGCCAGCGTCAGGTCGGCCAGCATCAGCGGGAAGCCGGTTTCCACTTCGGCCAGCAAGCCACAGGCCATCACCGTCGGCATGCCATGCTGCGCATTGCGCGGATGGCCGTTCACATACTTGAACGCATACTGGATGCCGTCGCTGACCGGCATCAGCTCGATCACGCCACGCGCGGAATGGCTCGCCAGCCGTGCGGACTTGTCGAAGTCGTGCCAGCGCAGGAAGGCCTGCCGGACCTGCCCGGCCAGGTCGACGATGGCGGCCTGCGGGCCGATCAAGGCCACCAGCCGGGCGACGTCCGTGGCATCGAGAAACAATGATCGGGCGGTGTTCTTCATGACCCTCTCCTTGATGGTCTGCTCAGGCCGCCGCCGCGGCCACGCCACGCCCGCTGCGGCGATCCAGGCGCAGCGTCATGCAATAGGCGCCGCCGCCGGACAGCATGAAGGGCGACAGGTCGACCTCATGCAGCTGGTAGCCGCGCCGGCCCAGCTCGGTGCGCAGGTGCGGCGTGGTGCGGGTCATCACCACCTGGTCGTCGAGATTGACGGCATTGACGCTGAAGTGGCGCAGGTCGTCGGCGCTGGCCTCGATGCGCAGCCGCGCCGGCACGCGCGCGCGCAGCTCGCGCAACGCCGCTTCGCTGAAGGCTGGCGGGTAGTACAGCACCTCGCCGCCGGAAAGCGGGCAGAAGCAGACGTCCAGGTGGTAGCTCTGCTCGGTGGCCAGCTCCAGCGCCACCACGTCCTTGCCGAAGTAGTTCGACACCGCCACGGCCGCCTCATGCGACGAGCGCGGACCGAACCCGGCCCAGAAGTGGCCGCGGCCGGCATCCCAGATGCAGTCGCCCGCGCCTTCCTGGAAGCAGCCCTCGGGCAGCAGCGCGACTTCGTCGAGCAGGCCGCGTTCGCGCAGCTTGCCGAAGATGTCGGCGAACGGCGCTTCTTCACCACGGCGTTGCGGGTAACGGAATCGCGCCAGCAGCGCGCGGCCATCGAGCACCACCGCGGCGTTGGCCGGGAACACCATGTCGGGCAGCCCCGGTGCGCCGGGGGCCACCTCGACCGCAAAGCCGGCCCGGCCCAGCGCCTCGCGCAGCGCGTCGAACGACTGCATCGCGCTGCGGTGCATGCCACGCGGGTCGCGCGCCCAGGCAGCCGGGTCCATCCACGGATTGATGCTGTACGACACATCGTAGAAGGTCGGCTCGACCAGCAGGATCGTGGGGGAGTGGGTCACGGGGGCTCCTTTTTTGATGGCAGGTTTCGGGAAATCAATCGGTCGATTGAATTCTCGGGCAAGCTGGTGTTAACTAATAGCCAGCAACTTGCGCAATTTGCGCGAGGCATTTATCAAAATGTCAGCCTACGCTGGCGCTTTGAAAAGATTGTTTGCCCACCCATATGGATGCCACCGACCACCAGCTGATTTCCCTCCTGCGCGACAACGCGCGCATGCCGGTCACGGCGCTGGCGCAGGCGCTGCGCGTGTCGCGCGCGACCGTGCAGAACCGCATCGACAAACTGGAACAGGAAGGGGTGATCGTTGGCTACACGGTGCGCCTGCGGCCCGAGGCCGAAGCACACCGGATCCGCGCCTGGATGACGATTGCCGTGGAAGGCAACAAGGCCCGCACCGTGCTGCAGGCGCTGCGCGGCGAGCCCAATGTGCAGGCCCTGCATACCACCAACGGCCGCTGGGACATCATTGCCGAACTGCGCGCCGACACACTGGAAGCGTTCGACCGCGCGCTGGACCGGATCCGGCTGATCGACGGCATCAGCGCCACCGAGACCAGCATCCTGCTGTCGACCTACAAGTAAAGGGACCCGCCCAGGTCCCGGCGCTACCCCACCGGCAGGGGCGCCACGCCCGGCGCCGCCATGCGCTTGTGCGGTGCATCACGCCCCACGATTGGGATGCATTGCACCAAAGGCGGCCAAATATATCACCCCGTGATATATTACGCGCACCATTCCAAAGCGCCCCCCGTCACAAGAATGCCAACCGCCCCCGCTGTCTCTGCCCTGGCGCAGAATGCCCGTGCATGGCTGCGCACATTCGTTCCGCTACCCGTTGCCGCCAGCCGCAAGGAGCGCCTCAAAAGTTGCCTGGGCGCCCTGCTGGGCCTGCTCTGCACTGAATGGATCAGCCACCAGACCCTGGGCGGCTTCAACCCCTGGTTTGTCGCGCCGATGGGGGCCTGCGCGGTGCTGCTGTTCGCGGTGCCGTCATCGCCGCTGGCACAGCCCTGGTCAGTGATTGGCGGCAACCTGATTGCCGCGGTGGTCGGCGTGGCGTGCGCGCGCTGGATCCCGGACCCTGGCCTGGCCGCAGCGGTCGCCGTGGCCGTCTCCATCGCCCTGATGTTCCAGTTCCACTGCGTGCACCCACCCAGCGGCGCGGTGGCCATCACCGCCGTATTCGGCGGGCCGGCGGTCAGTGCGCTGGGCTTCGGCTTCGTTGCCGTGCCCGTGCTGTTCAATTCGATGCTGCTGCTGATGATGGCGCTGGCCTTCAACAACCTGTCGCGGCGGCGCTACCCGCACCGCCCGCCCGAGCCGGCCATGCAGCACGGGACCAAGGACGTGCCGCCATCCCAGCGCGTGGGCGTCACCCGCGCCGACCTCGATGCCGCGCTGAAGGTGCGCGGCGAATTCCTGGATATCGAAGAAGACGACCTCGAACAGATCCTGGTGGCCGCGCAGTTGCGCGCCTACCGGCGCCACTTCGGCAACGTGCTGTGCGGCGAGATCATGTCGCGCGACGTAGTCATGGTGACCGCGGACCAGCCTGCGCATGAGGCCGGGCACCTGCTGTCGCGGCACCGTATCAAGGCCCTGCCGGTGGTGGACGCCACCCGGCGGCTGGTGGGCATCATCACCCAAAGCGATTTTTTTGCGGCGCAGCGTGATACCGGTGCGCGGCGGCTGGCTGGTACCGTGCGGGACCTGATGACACGCGCCGTCGTCACCGCCCGACCCGAGCAGCCGATGGTGGAGTTGGCCCAGGCGTTCTCGGATGGCGGCCTGCACCACGCGCCAGTGATCGACGACCACCGGCGCGTGGTGGGGATGGTGACGCAGTCCGATCTGGTGGCTGCACTGCTCAAGAGCGGGGTGATGGCGGTGCCGGATTGAGAGTACGCATCAACGCGTTCGGCTGCGCTACGCACAAGCGCCCAGTGCGCGACGGCGCATTTTGGACCCGCGCAGCAGCCGTAGGCGTCCCCGCGATGCGGCTGGCAGCAGGCGGCCTACGCCCTGCATGGGGATCGTTCAATAGTGGGTTAACGCAGGCACTGTCCCTGACTCACATGGCGTAGCAGGGTCGAACGGGCAACCACGCCCAAACGGCAAGCACCACCGCTCGAACCACCAACACCGTGGAATTGATTGCCAGCCGCACAGGCGACGCGTTTTTTGGTTACTTTTTGTCGCTCGGACAAAAAGTGACTCGCCGGCTACGCCGGCGAAACAGCCACGCCGACCAAGCGCCACATACCGACCGCTAGCAAAAAGCCCAAGCACCCACCCGCTATCCACCGTCACAAACCTATGGCACTGTGCCCCCCACGAGGGGAACACGCCGCACGCAGCGGCCCACCGCCATAGTGACGACTAACCCACCGCCCCCCTTCCGCATCGCCCCACCCAACGTAAGCTATATTTACGCCGTTCCCGTCACACCGGCGGGACCAAGGGAGATCCATCCATGAGTTCCGGCCAGTTAATTGAGAAAATCGCAGCCGTCTTCGCACTGATCGTGCTGATCGGCGGCTCGCTGCTGGTGCTCGCGCCGTTCACCACCGCGCTGCTGTGGGGCGCGATCCTGGCCTTCAGCTCATGGTACCCGTATACGGTGCTGTCGCGCTGGCTGGGCAACCGGCGCAGCCTGGCAGCGTTGATCTGCGTGCTGCTGGCCACGGTGGTGGTGCTGGGTCCGTTCGTCTATGCCGGCGCCAGCTTCTCGGCTCACCTGGACGAACTGTCCGCGCTGGTTGACCGCTATAGGGAACACGGCATCCCGCAGCTGCCGGCCTGGCTGAGCAGCCTGCCCTATGTCGGCTCCTACCTGCAGAACTCCTGGAACAGCGTCATCAATGCCGATTCCGAGATGGTCGCCAACCTGCGCAAGCTGATCGCCCCGGTTGGCCACATGCTGCTGGGCGCCGGGCTGTCGATCGGCGCCGGGCTGGGCCAGCTGGCGCTGTCGATCATCCTGGCGTTCTTCTTCTACACCGGCGGCGAGCTTGCCATTGCCTGGTTGCGCGCGGGCATGCACCGCATCGCCGGCGAGCGCGCCGACCACCTGCTGGAGCTGGCCGGCAGCACCGTCAAGGGCGTGGTCTACGGCGTGCTGGGCACGGCCTTCATCCAGGCCGTGCTGGCCGGCATCGGCCTGTGGATCGCGGGCGTGCCGGGCGCGGCGATCCTTGGCTTCGTGACCTTCTTCCTGTCGGTGATCCCGGTCGGCCCGCCGCTGGTGTGGCTGCCGGCCGCGCTGTGGCTGTACCACACCGGCGCCACCGGCTGGGCCATCTTCCTGGTGGTATGGGGCGTGGGCGTGGTCAGCATGGCTGACAACATCGTCAAGCCGCTGCTGATCAGCAAGGGCACCGGCATGCCGCTGATCTGGATCATGCTGGGCGTGCTCGGCGGCGCGCTCGCGTTCGGCTTCCTGGGCGTGTTCATCGGCCCGACGCTGCTGGCAGTGGCCTATGCGCTGCTGCGCGACTGGACCATCGGCTCGCAGGCAGAGGTAAAGCAAGACCTGAAGCAGAGCGAGGCACTGGCGGCCGCGCCACCGGCGCCGGCCGTGGTCGACAACCCCGACGTCCCGCCGGCCACGACCGGCAAGCACCCCGGCTGATGGCAGGACACGACGCGCCCGGCGCGCCCGCCACCCCCGACCTCTCGCCGGCCGCGCTGCACCGGCTGGTGGCATGCGAATACTGTGACGCGGTCTACGAACGCACGCCGATCTCGCCCGGCGAGCGCGCGCTGTGCCTGCGCTGCGGCGGCCAGCTCTACCGCGAAAGCCGCCGCCAGTATCAACGGCTGCTGCCGCTGGTGATCACCGCGCTGATCCTGTTCCTGGTCTCAAACGCCTACCCGATCGTCGAGATGGACCTGCAGGGGGTCCGCACCCAGACCACGCTGCTGGGCGCCGTGCAGGCCCTGTACACCGACAAGATGGGGCTGGTGGCGGCACTGGTGTTCGCCACCACCATCCTTTTTCCTCTGTCCGAGATGCTGATGATGGCCTATCTGCTGGTGCCGATGGCGCAGCACCGCATGCCCGCCGGCTTCGACCGCATCGTGCGCGGCATCCGCCAGACCCGGCCCTGGGGCATGATCGAAGTCTTCATGATCGGCGTGCTGGTCACGCTGGTGAAGCTGTCCAGCATGGCGCGCGTGCTGCCCGGCATCGCGCTGTGGTCGTTCGCGGCGCTGGTGATCGTGCTGGCGGCGATGTTGTCGTTCGATCCGCGCGACCTCTGGCGCCATCTGGAAACACCCGATGACAACGCCGCGGGCGAGGAAGGCCGATGACGGACCAGCCGCAACCGCCGTCGCAGTGTCCCCGCCAGCCAGGCGGCCGCCTGGCCCGCCCGCGCCAGCTGGCGCGCGAGGTGGTGGCCGAGCTCACCGACGACGACGAGCGCAGTCCGCTGCCGCAGGTCCCGACCGCCAGCCGGCTGGGCCTGCTGTCGTGCCATGCCTGCGACCTGGTCAGCCCGCGCACACTGGAGGGCGGGCCCTGCCCGCGCTGCGGCGCCACCCTGCACCATCGCAAGCCCGACAGCCTGGCGCGCACCTGGGCTTTCCTGCTGGCCGCCTTTATCCTCTATATTCCGGCCAACGTGCTGCCGGTAATGGTGACGCAGTCCATCCTCGGCACGCAGCAGGACACCATCCTGTCCGGCGTGATCTACCTGTGGCTGTCCGGCTCGCACATGCTGGCCGGGCTGGTGCTGATCGCCAGCATCATCGTGCCGCTGCTGAAGATGGTGATCCTCACCTTCCTGCTGCTGTCCGTGCATTTCCGCTCGACCTGGCGGATCCGGCAGCAGACCCGGCTGTACGGGCTGGTGGAGGTGATCGGCCGCTGGTCGATGCTCGATATTTTCGTGGTGGCGCTGCTGGCCTCGCTGGTGCGGGCCGGGGCGCTGGCCACCATCATCCCAGGCGGCGGCGCCATGGCCTTCGGCGCGGTCGTGGTCATGACCATGCTGGCCTCGCTCAGCTTCGATCCGCGCCTGCTGTGGGATTCGCTGGAAGACAACAATGCCCGACACTGACAACCAAGCCTCCACGCCCTCGGCTTCGCCCCCGCCGGCACCACCGGGCCTGCCGCGGCCCGAACGACGGCGCCGCGCGCGCTGGCTGCCCTCGCTGGTCTGGCTGATCCCGATCGTCGCCGCGGTGGTCGGCATCTCGCTGCTGGTGCATACGCTGACCTCGCGCGGGCCGGAGATTACGGTCACCTTCCGCACCGCCGAGGGCCTGACGCCCGGCAAGACGGCGGTGCGCTACAAGGACGTCGACATCGGGCTGGTCAAGTCGGTGCGGCTGGCACGCGACCGCTCGCACGTGGTGGCGTCGATCGACCTGACCAAGGACGCCGAGAACTTCGCCGTGGCCGACACCCGCTTCTGGGTGGTGCGCCCGCGCTTTGCGGCCAGCGGCGTGTCCGGGCTGGAGACGCTGCTGTCGGGCGCCTATATCGGCGTGGACGCGGGCAAGTCGAATGAATCCGCGCGCGACTTCAAGGGGCTGGAAGTGCCGCCGGTGGTGACCACCGATGCCTCCGGCAAGCAGTTCGTGCTGCGCGCCTCCGAGCTGGGCTCGCTCGATATCGGCTCGCCGGTCTACTACCGGCGCGTGCTGGTGGGCCAGGTGGTGGCTTACCAGCTCGACCCCAACGGGCGCGACCTCACGCTGCGCGTGTTCGTCAACAAACCCTATGACAACCTGGTCACCGCGGACACGCGCTTCTGGCATGCCAGTGGCGTGGACCTGAAGCTCGATGCGGGCGGGCTCAAGCTGTCGACCCAGTCGCTGGTGACAGTGCTGCTGGGCGGTGTCGCCTTCCAGGCGCCGGACCACACCACTGCCACCGACGCCGCGTCCGAGAACACGCAGTTCCTGCTGGCCAACGACCAGGCCGAGGCGATGAAGGAGCCGGAAGAACTGGCGCCCACGCTGGCGGTGCTGAATTTCGACCAGTCCGTGCGCGGGCTCTCGCCGGGTGCACCGGTGGACTTCCGCGGCGTGATCGTGGGCCAGGTGCGTTCGATCGGCATCGAGTACCAGCGCGACAAGAGAGCATTCCGCATGCCCGTGGTGGTGGAGCTGTACCCGTCGCGCATGGGCTTCCGCGAACGCGATGTCGAAGACCGCGAGCGCGCGCGCAAGATCATCCAGGGGCTGCTGCAGCGTGGCATGCGCGCGCAGCTGCGCACCGGCAACCTGCTCACCGGCCAGCTCTACGTGGCGCTCGACTTCTTCCCGAAGGCGCCGCCGGCCAAGGTCGACCTGGACGCGCCGATCCCGGAATTCGCCACCACGCCTGGCACCTTCGACCAGCTGCAGGCGCAGGTGGGCGATATCGTCAACCGCATCGACAAGGTGCCGTTCGACCAGATCGGCCAGGACCTGCGCACCACGGTGGCCAGCCTGAACAAGACGCTGGCGACCGCCGACAAGCTGGTGCAGCAGCTCAACGGCGACGTCGCGCCGCAGGTGCTGGCCGCGCTGCAGGACGCGCGCAAGACCCTGACCGCGGCCAACGGCACGCTGGCCTCGGACGCGCCGCTGCAGCAGGACACGCGCCGCATGCTGCAGGAGCTGACGCGCACCGCCACGTCGCTGCGCACGCTGACCGATTACCTCGAACGCCACCCAGAAGCGCTGCTGCGCGGCAAGCCGGAGCAAGAATGATGAAGCGCCTTTCTATCACCAGCCTCCTCGCCGGCGCGCTGGCCGCGGCCGTGCTGGCCGGGTGCGCCTCGCCCGAGCCGCGCTACTACACGCTGGCGCAGGGCGCGGCCGCGCCGCTGCCGGCCACGACGACGCCGGCATCGACCAACACGCTATGGCTGGAAGTCGCGCCGGTGCGCGTGCCGGAGCGGCTCAACCGCCCGCAACTGGTGGTGCGCGATGGCGGCGATGCCGGCCTGCGCCTGCTGGACCTGGCGCGCTGGTCCGCGCCGCTGCCTGACGAGCTGCGCGACGCGCTGTCGCAACGCCTGCAGGCCACGCTGGGCGCGGTCGACACCTACCAGCAGGGGATGTCCGACGTGCAGCCGCTGTACCGGATCACCACGGAAGTGCTGCGCCTGGATGCCGACGTGGGCCAGCGTGCCGGCGCCACCATCAACTGGACCGTGCGGCGGCTGCCTGACGGCAAGGTGGTCAGCGGCCGCACCCAGGCAGAGCTGCCGGCGCCCGGCGCGGTCGATGGCGTCGTGGCGGCGTACCGCGAGATCGTCGCCACCACGGCGGCCGATATCGCGGCCGGGGTGCAGTCGCTGCAGCGCTAGTCGTCGCCCCACGCGGCCGCGTCGCGCTCGCGGCGCGCGGCCGCTTCAGCGGCGCGCCGGTGAATCGCCTCGGCCATCGCCGCCAGGCACTCGGCCGCCCCACCCTGCACCAGCTTCGCCGCACACGCCAGCATCAGGTTCTTGCCCAGCCCGAAATCCTCCACCACGAAGCCGCGCGTATCCAGCGGCGCGCCATCCTCGTCGGTGGCCACGGTGACGCGCTCGCGCAGCGTGCCCGCATCCGCGCTGTAGGCCCAGACCGGCTTCTGCAGCGCCACCGCAAAGCCCACCTCGAACGCGGTGCCGGAATCCGGCTCGCCCGGTCCGCGGAAATCGTCGAGGTTGGCCATCACCATGTCGGCGCGCCGCAGCAGCGCAAGATTGGCGTCATAGATCCAGCGCGCGGTGTCGGCGCCCGACAGGCCATCGGGCGCGGATTTGTCGAGTGGATACAGGCCGCTGAAGCCGTGCGCCGCGCACAGCGCCTTGAGGTGCTCGCCCCAGGCGCGCGCATCCTTGCGAAAGACGTCGAAGCCAGCCAGGTAGATGGTTTTCATGGCACGTGAAGTGGGGCAACAGGGATCAGGATCGCAGCATAACCCGCCGCCCGCGGGCGCGATACCACCTGCCTGCACGAACATCGCACAACTTGCGCGCGCACGCTTTGCCTGCTCCCTGCGCATGGGGGGCCCTTGCGCTACCATTGCCCGTCCCCTCCTTGCATCCCGCATCCCATGCCTGCTCCCCAGATCCTCCAGGTCGGCCCGCTCGCGCCGCAGACCAATGCCACCCTGCAGCAACAGTACGGCGCCGCGGCGCTGTGGCAGCAGGCCGATCCGATCGCGTGGGCGCGCAGCGAGGCCCAGCAGGTGCGCGTGGTGGTGACCTCGGCGCGCCACGGCTGCAGCGCGGCGCTGATCGATGCGCTGCCGCGCCTGGAAGCCATCGTCAGCTTCGGCGTGGGCTATGACGCGATCGCGCTGGATGCGGCCCGCGCGCGCGGCATCCAGGTCAGCAACACGCCCGACGTGCTCAACGACTGCGTTGCCGACCTGGCCTTCGGGCTGCTGCTGGACGCGGCGCGCGGCATCGCCCATGGCGACCGCTTCGTGCGCGCCGGGCGCTGGCCGCAGGGCGGCTTCCCGCTGACCACGCGCGTGTCGGGCAAGAAGCTCGGCATCCTCGGGCTGGGCCGCATCGGCGAGATCGTGGCGCGCCGCGCGCAGGGCTTCGACATGGAGATCGCCTACAACAACCGCAGCCCGCGCGAGGGCGCGCTGTGGCGCTTCGAGCCTGACCTGAAGGCGCTGGCGACGTGGGCCGACTTCCTGGTGGTGGCCACCGTCGGCGGGCCGTCGACGGCCGGGCTGGTATCGCGCGAGGTCATCGACGCCCTCGGGCCCAGGGGCATCCTGGTCAATGTGTCGCGCGGCAGCGTGATCGACGAGGCGGCAATGGTCGAGGCTCTGGTTGACGGGCGCCTGGGCGGCGCCGGCCTGGATGTGTTCCAGGACGAGCCCAACGTGCCGCCCGCGCTGCTGGCACTGGACAATGTCGTGCTGGCGCCGCACATGGCCAGCGGCACGCATGAAACGCGCGCCGCCATGACCGCGCTGACGCTGCAGAACCTGGATGCATTCCTGGCTGATGGCAGGGTGCTGACGCCAGTGCTGTAGACGGCTACCGCCGTGCCTATACTGGATGCACCGGCTCCAGCCCACTCTGCGGGCCGGCGTCAGGAGGCATCATGGCACGCAAGTTTATCGATTGCCGCGAGTTCCCGAGCGACACCCACTGCACGGTGGCAATGAGCGCCGACAGCGAAGACGAACTGCTCGAAGCCGCGGTCCAGCACGCGGTAGCGGTGCACCAGCATCAGGACACCCCTGAGTTGCGCACCCAGTTGAAGTCATTGTTCAAGGAAGGCATGCCGCCGGCGTGAAACCGGCACGGCTGGCGCCCGGGGGCGCCGGCTCCCACCCCTGGCCTCATTCGCAGTAGCTGATAAAGCACTTTAGCCACATCGAATACCCATGACCGCCGTCATGGCGCATCATTGACGCAGCGCTATATACAGACGTATATTGCGCATGACAGTCCACCCGCACGGGCCTTGCCGCACACGCCGGCCGGCCGATTCCCGAGGATTCCGATGTTTGCCCTTCGTTCCTGCCGCCGCGGGTTCCTGCTGGCCGCTTCCGTCGCCACGCTGGCGCTGGCCGCGCCGCCTGCCTTTGCCACCGACCTGGTGGTGTCCGCGGCATCCAGCCTGACCAATGCCTTCAAGTCGCTGGCCGAGTCGTTCGAGCGCGCCCATCCCGGCACGCACGTGGTGCTGAACTTCGGCGCGTCCGACGTGCTGATGCAGCAGATCATCAAGGGCGCGCCGGCCGACGTGTTTGCCTCGGCCGACCAGGAGGCAATGAACAAGGCCGAGGCCGAGAAGGTGATCGCGCCGGCCTCGCGCCGCAACTTCGCCGCCAACCAGGTGGTGCTGATCGTGCCCGCGGACAGCAAGCTGGCCATCGCCTCGCTGCAGGACCTGACCCGCCCGGAAGTCAAGCGCATCGCCTACGGCAACCCGGCCTCGGTGCCGGTGGGCCGCTACACCCGCGGCGCGCTGGAAGCGGCCGGGTTGTGGGACGCCGTGGCCGCCAAGGGCGTGCCGGCGCAGAACGTGCGCCAGAGCCTGGACTACGTCGCGCGCGGCGAGGTCGAGGCCGGCTTCGTCTTTGCCACCGACGCCGCGGTGATGCCGGACAAGGTCAAGGTGGCAGTGCGCGTGCCAAGCCGCACGCCGGTGACCTACCCCATCGCCATCACCGGCCAGACGCGCCAGCAGAAGGAAGCGGCGCAGTTCGTCGACTACGTCGCCTCGCCGGAAGGCCAGGCCATCCTGTCGCGTTTCGGCTTCCAGAAGCCCTGACGGAGCGTTGCGCGCACCATGGACGCCGTCTGGGTACCGCTGCTGCTGTCGCTGAAGGTGGCCGGCTGGGCCACCGCGCTGAATGCCGTGCTCGGCGTCGGCGCGGCCTGGGCGCTGGCGCGCTGGCGCTCCCCGCTGCGCGACGTGGTCGATGCGGTGCTGACGCTGCCGCTGGTGCTGCCGCCCACGGTGCTCGGCTATTACCTGCTGGTGCTGGTCGGGCGCCGTGGCGTCTTCGGCGAGTGGCTGGCGCGCCTGGGCATCGAACTGGTCTTCACCTGGCAGGGCGCGGTGCTGGCCTCCACCATCGTCGCCTTCCCGCTGGTGCTCAAGTCCGCGCGCGCCGCCTTTGAAGGCGTGGACCATCAACTGGAAAACGCCGCCCGCGTGCTGGGCGTGCCCGAAGCCGGCATCTTCTTCCGTGTCACGCTGCCGCTGGCCGCGCGCGGCATCATCGCCGGCGTGCTGCTGGCCTTTGCCCGCGCGCTGGGCGAATTCGGCGCCACGCTGATGATCGCCGGCAACCTGCCCGGACGCACGCAGACGCTGTCAGTCGCCATCTATGAGGCGGTGCAGGCCGGCGACGACAACACCGCCAACCTGCTGGTGCTGGTGACCTCCGTCACCTGCGTGCTGCTGCTGGTGGTCGCCGGGCGCCTGGTGCCCGCCGCGGCGCGCAAGCCCGCTGAACTCTATGAACGCCGGCGCCTGCGCCCGCGCATCCGCTAAGCCGGGACCCGCCATGAGCATGCACGTCAGCATCCGCAAGCAGATGGTCTCGGCCGACCGCCACTTTGCACTGGATATCGATTTCGATTCGGCCAGCCGGCGCATTGCGCTGTTCGGGCCCTCGGGCGCCGGCAAGAGCCTGACGCTGCGCGCCATCGCCGGCCTGCTGGCACCGGACAGCGGCCGCATCGTGCTGAACGGCCGCACGCTGTTCGATGCCGACGCCGGCATCGACGTGCGCCCGCAAGAGCGCCGCGTGGCCTACCTGTTCCAGGAATATGCGCTGTTCCCGCACCTGACCGTGGGCCAGAACATCGGCTTCGGCCTGTCGCGCGGCTGGCGCAACCCGCGCCGTGGCGCCGTGCATCCGGAAGCGCAGCGCTGGATCGATGCCTTCGGCCTGGCCGACATCGTCGGCAACTACCCGGCGGAGATCTCCGGCGGCCAGAAGCAGCGCGTGGCACTGGCGCGCGCGCTGGTGGCGCAGCCCGACATCGTCTTGCTGGATGAACCCTTCTCCGCGCTCGACCCCGCGCTGCGCGCGCGCATGCGCGCTGAGTTGCGCACGCTGCAGGCCAGCCTGGATGTGCCGATGCTGGTGATCTCGCACGATCCCGCCGATGTCGAGGCGCTGGGCGACCACGTGCTGGAAATCCGCGAGGGCCGCATCTTCGGCAGCGGCACCAGCCGCCACCATCCACCGGTCTACGCGCCGGTATCGGCGCGCGTGGCCTGAGCCGCGCGCAGCAGGTCGACATAGGCGCCTTCAATCAGGCTCGACGCGGGAATGCCCAGCCGCGCCAGCAATGCGTGGGCTTCGGCCACGCCGTTCTCCAGGCGCTCGTCTTCGGCCAGCACCACTTCCAATTCCAGGAAATCGCCAAGGTCCTCGACCCGGTCCAGGTGCACGCGCGTGCGGCCAGCCAGGTACAGCGTGCGCAGCTTGCGCACCCGCCCGCCTTCGCCATGCGCCGCGGCCAGCGCGGCGCGCAGGGTTTCCGGCGATTGCGTCGGCGACAGGATGTAGAAGCTCTCCTTCGGCCCCGCCTCGTCGGCACGCGCATAGAAGATCAGCTCGCCGCGGTCGGGCGCGAACTCGCGCAGCTTGAGCCGGCCGTTGGCACAGGGGAAGAAGGTATCGTCCTGGCGGATGTATTCGGGACCGCTGTCGGCCAGCGCTGCCGCATGCGGCAGCACGGCTTCGATACTGTCAATGCGAGCCTTGATCTCGACGTTTCTTGGCATGCGTTTCTCTCCTTTTAATCAGCCCAGCAGCAGCCGCGCGGCAATCACCCACATGGTGATGCCGATCACCACTTCCAGCACCTGCCACGCGCGCGGCCGTGCAAACACCGGCCGCAGCAGCGCCGCGCCATAGCCCAGCGAAAAGAAGAACAGGAACGACGCGGTCATGGCACCCGCGGCAAACTCGCGCGCATTCCCTGCGAACTGCGTCGACACCGAGCCGATCAGCATCACCGTATCGAGATACACATGCGGATTGAGCCAGGTGAACGCCAGGCATACCGCCAGCGTCGCGCCCAGCGGCCGCGGCGCGGCGTCGCTGGGATCCAGCACCGCATTCGAGCGCCACGCGGCCAGGAAGCTGCGCGCGCCATACCAGATCAGGAAAGCCGCGCCGCCGTAGCGCATCGCCGCACCCAGCCAGGGCAGCTCGCGGATCATCACGGCAAAGCCGGAAACGCCCAGCAGGATCAGCAGCGCATCGGAAAGTGCGCACACCAGGCAGACCCAGAACACATGCTCGCGCCGCAACCCTTGTCGCAGCACGAAAGCATTCTGGGAACCGATGGCAAGAATCAGGGAAAGACCGAGGGAGAAGCCGGCCAGGGCGGCGTGCATTGGATGTGGAACGGCTGTTTTTTTGGGTGGCTATTATTGCACGCCGGGGGCAGCCGCCATGCCCGCCCACCTTCCCATTCCTGCCGCAGGACTACCTCACGCCACTACACCCAGGATCACGCTTGACGCCTTGAACACCGCCAGCGCAGCCACCCCCACCTGCAGCCCCAGCGCTTCCACACTGCCATTGGTCACGATCGCCGCAACCGTACCGCCGCCGTCGAGCTCGATCACCACCTCGGCGTTCACCGCGCCAGGCATCACGCGCGACACCACGCCCGGCAGCTGGTTGCGCGCCGACAGCCGCATCCCCGGATCGGGCAGCCCCACCAGCACCGACGATGCCTTGATCAGCGCAAACGCCTCCGCGCCCTCGGCCAGCGCCAGCGTTTCGACACTTTCATGCGTGATGGTGGCCACGATCTGCTGCCCGCCGGGCAGTTCCAGCACGACCTCGTCATTGACCGCGCCGCCGCGCACGCTGGCCACGCGCCCGAACAGCTTGTTGCGTGCACTGGTCTTGATCATCATTCGCCTCATCAGGTGGATATCGTCGGCCGCCCCTTCGCCCAGGAGCGACAGCTGCGCGACAAAGCGCTGGTGTTCATCTTCCAGCGCA
Organism: Cupriavidus sp. CPT47-8839-RL05A; assembly: GCF_058792255.1. Taxonomy (NCBI): domain Bacteria; kingdom Pseudomonadati; phylum Pseudomonadota; class Betaproteobacteria; order Burkholderiales; family Burkholderiaceae; genus Cupriavidus; species Cupriavidus sp. CPT47-8839-RL05A. The sequence goes on from NZ_JBYTEG010000003.1 coordinate 158,251, forward strand.
CGATAGGTGCGGATCAGTTGCTCGCCGCGCGCGGTCAGGTGCGTGCCTCCGCCGCCCTTGCCGCCGGCGGCGCGCACCACCAGCGGCTCGCCCGCGCTGTTGTTCATGGCATCGATGGCGTCCCACGCGGCCTTGTAGCTGATGCCGACCGCGCGCGCGGCCGCGGTGATCGAGCCGTGTTCGCCGATGGCGGCGAGCAGCGCGATGCGGTCCTTGCCGCCCCAGTCTTGCGAGCCGGAGCGGAACCAGATGGCTCCCTGGAGTTCAAGCATGGATGTCGGGTGCCGGTGGCCGGCACCGCAATGGAGTCATAGACGCGGCTATGGTAATCCGAATTGCGGATCGGTCCGGCGCACTCAGTCCTGGTGCGCGGCCTCATCCCCCTCGGCTGAGTCGGCAACCTCGCGCGGATGACCCGTCCCCATCACGTCGGCGACTTCCCGATAACGCCCCAGCCGCTCGCCTGCCAGCGGGCCCCCGACCGTCATCACGCGATGCACCGCCACCATCAGCTTGCGGCGGGTCTCGCGGTCCGGCACCAGTGCCGGCAGTGCCCGGATCGCGCGCTGCGGATCCAGCCTGACGATAAAGCTCTGCTGGCGCACCGCGGTCTTGAACGCAGCCAGGTCGGCCTGGCCGCCGGATTGCCCGGTGGCTTGCTGCTGTTCGCGCGCGATGCGGCGCAGCAGGTTGAACGGCCGCTCCTCGATGGCGCTGGGGCGATCGGCGACGTAGGCCAGCACGCGCACAAAGGCCTCCAGCGTGCCGCCCTGCCCGATCGCCGCCTCGGCATCATGCAGACGGCGCGCGGCCAGCTCCTTGCGCAGCGCCACAGTCACGGGCGACTCCAGGTTGGCCGGCGCCGGCGCGCGCAGCCCCACCAGCGCCGCCGTCGCCGGCGAAGCGTAGATCACCTCGAAGGCCCGCTCGTACCAGGCATCGCGCAGGTCGCGGAACTGGTCGAGCGCGCTGACGATCTGCGCCGAGGCCGCGTGCTCCAGCGTCAGCAGTGGATTGTCCGCCGATACCGGCGCGCGATGCTCGCGCACCAGCGGCGCCAGCGCGCCGATCCACGCCATCCATGGGTTCACGTCGGTCGCCAGCTCGCGCTCCAGCCGCGCGGGATGCAGCGCGCGCAGCCACTGCGCGCTCACTTCGTTGGACATGGCGCGTACCCACGGCGAGGCGAAGGTGTCGTAGATATGCTGGTTGACCTCGGCCACGCGCCGCACCACCTCGAAGGCGCGCTCGTCGTCGCGGCCGTCGTCCAGCGCCAGGATGTCGGCAATGCCGCGGCGCTCGAAGCGCATCAGGTAGCGCCCTTCGACCAGGTCGCGGTGCCGCAGGTCGGGCGCGACGTCTTCGATCTTCGCCTCGTACAGGCCCGGCGGCAGCACGTCGATCAGGTCCAGTGCGCAGAACAGTTCGCTGTGCTCGCGGTTGGCCACGCCCGCGGAGACAAAAATGCCGAGGTGGCCCACGGTCGGGTGCAGGCAGTAGACGATCACCTGGTCGTTGGCGACCAGTTCCTCATCGCTCGCGTACAGGTCCGGGATCCAGTTCAGCGCCTGCTGCGGCGGCGTAATGTTGTCCCCCCAGGAGGCAAAGATGATCACCGGCGAGCGCACGTTGCGCAGGTCCACCACGGTCGTGCCGTCGGTGCTGCGCACCTCGCCCGCGGTGAGCCGGTTGCCGACGAACAGCTTCTGCACGATCCAGTCGATCTCGGCGCGGTTCATCAGGAAGTGGCCACCCCACCAGCGCTCGAAGTCGAGGAAGCGCGGGCCTTCGGTGTCGGCCTTCGCATAGACGTCGTAGAGCTTCTCCCACAGTGTATTGGCGGGATTGAGCTGTTCGAAGTTCTCCACCAGCCAGGCGCCGTCGAAGCGGCCATTGCCCAGGTCAGCAATCAGCGAGGCCAGCCACGAACCGCCCAGCAAGCCGCCGCTGTAGCGCATCGGGTTGCGCCCGCGCACGCCGGACCAGTACGCCAGCGGCGCGCCGGCCAGCAGCAACGGGCCGGTGCGCTCCGGCGCCACCGCGGCCAGCATCATCAGCGCCCAGCCGGCCTGGCAGTTGCCGATGATGAAGGGCTTGCCCGGTGCATCCGGGTGGCGCTCGCCAACGATCTGCAGGAAGGCAGCCTCGGCGCGCGCCACCGATTCGATGGTCTGGCCCGGGCAGGGCTCGTAGAAGAAGGTGATGAAATAGCACGGATGACCGGTGCGCAGCGCGATGCCGATCTCGCTGTCGGCCTTGAAACCGCCGATGCCGGGGCCGTGGCCTGCGCGCGGGTCGATCACCACGAAGGGGCGCAGGGCGGGATCGGTCGGGCTGTCCGCCGGCGGCACGATGCGCAGCAGCGCGTAGTTGGCGGGTTCAGGCAGCTGGCGGCCATCGGCCAGCAGTTCGTGCTCGAACACCAGCACGGGTGGCATGCCCTCAAGCTCATGCTCGGCGGACTCGTTGCCGCGCTGGCGCAGGATGTCGAGCAGCAGCACGGTGCGCTGCCAGGCGTCGAGGGCGTATTCCAGCGCCGGCTGTGCCAGTGCCGCGAACGGGTTGGCGTGCGCGGACAGACTGGTAGCGGTCGAGGTGGCGCTGCTGTCCCGCGGCAGGTCGGCGCGTTCACGTGCGGTCATTCCACTCCCCTGGTTGGCGCCCCGTCCGGCGTATCCGCGCGCTTGGCGGCGCGACCGGAGTGACGCATGTTGCTATGCAACAAAGCCAAGCGTACCAGCCGCTGCCATGCGGTGCAACCCAGAGACCGGTTGCGCGCAATGCCACACTGTTGGCGCGCCGCGCGGTCATCGACTGGAAAGACTCGTCGCCTATACTGGCGCAGGGCGCTTTGCGCATTGCAGCAATCGCGCACCCGCGCGCGGCCGGCGCCAGGCTCGACGCAATGACGCGGGCCGGGTACCCTAGCCGCTGCCTCGCTCACGGAACATCGTCATGACCGCTGCCTCGCCTGCCACGTCCGCCATGTCCGAACTTGCCGCGCCCGCCGCAGACGCGCCGGACAAATACGCCACACTGCTGGCGCGCTGCGCGGGGCTGCCGCCCATCCCCACCGCGGTGGCGCATCCGTGCGACGCCGCCTCGCTGGGCGGCGCGCTGCAAGCGGCGGAACTGGGCCTGATCGTGCCGATCCTGGTGGGCCCTGCCGCGCGCATCCGGCAGGTGGCGGCAGAGCACGGCATGGCGCTGGGCAACACCATCGTCATCGACACGGCGCACAGCCACGACTCGGCCGAACGCGCGGTCGAAGCCGTGCGCGCCGGCGACGCCGAGCTGCTGATGAAGGGCAGCCTGCACACCGACGAGCTGCTGCACGCGGTCACTGCCACGGCCAGCGGGCTGCGCACCGGGCGGCGCCTGTCGCATGTGTTCGCAATGGACGTGCCGCGCTACCACAAGCCGCTGTTCATCACCGATGCGGCGGTCAACATCTTCCCCACGCTCAACGAGAAGGCAGATATCTGCCGCAATGCCATCGACCTGGTGCGCATGCTGGGCATCGAGCAGCCCAAGGTGGCGATCCTGTCGGCAGTGGAAACCGTCACCGACAAGATCCCCTCCACCATCGACGCCGCGGCGCTGTGCACCATGGCACGGCGCGGCCAGATCACCGGCGGCATGCTGGACGGCCCGCTCGCCTTCGACAACGCCATCAGCCGCGAGGCCGCCATCACCAAGGGCATCGACTCGGACGTGGCCGGCGACCCCGACATCCTGCTGGTGCCGGACCTGGAAGCGGGCAATATGCTGGCCAAGCAGCTGACCTTCCTGGCCGGCGCCGAAGCCGCCGGCATCGTGGTGGGCGCGCGCGTGCCCATCATCCTCACCAGCCGGGCCGACAGCGTGCGCGCGCGCATCGGCAGCTGCGCCATTGCCGTGCTGCTGGCCCATGCGCGCCGCAGCGCCGCAGCCGCGGCGCAGGTCTGAGCCGTGCCCGTGCAGCCCTTGCGCAACCACTTGGGAGTCCCTCCAGCGTGACCGCCATCCATCCCGCCGTGCATCCCGTCATCCTCGTTGTCAACGCCGGCTCGTCCAGCGTCAAGGTCTCGGTCTACGCCGTGCCCGACGCCGCGCATGGCAATGCCGACATCAACCCGGTGCTGAGCGCGCACGGCCAGATCGAGGGCATCGGCGTGGCGCCGCGCCTGACCGCGCGCATGGCCGACGGGCGCGTGGTCGCCGACGAGACCTTCCCGCAGGCCCAGGTGGCCGACCACGACGCCGCCTTCCGCCTGGTGCGGCTGGTACTGAGCGTGGGCCTGCGCGACAACCCGCCGGTGGCGATCGGCCATCGCGTCGTACATGGCGGCGCCGACTATGCGCAGGCCGTGCGCATCGACGACGAGGTGATCGCAAAGCTGGAGGCGCTGGTGCCGCTGGCACCGCTGCACCAGCCGCACAACCTGACTGCCATCCGCGCGGTGCGCGAGGCCGTGCCGGACCTGCTGCAGGTGGCCTGCTTCGACACCGCCTTCCATGCCGGCCACGACGTGCTGGCGCAGCTGATGGCGCTGCCCTACGCGTACTACGAGCGCGGCATCCGGCGCTACGGCTTCCACGGACTGTCGTACGAGTACATCGCGCGCCGGCTGCGCCAGGTCGCGCCCGACCTGGCCGAGGGCCGCGTGATCGTGGCGCACCTGGGCAACGGCGCCAGCCTGTGCGCCATGCGCAACGGCCGCAGCGTGGAAAGCACCATGGGCCTGACCGCGCTCGACGGCCTGCCCATGGGCACGCGCTGCGGCTCGGTCGATCCCGGCGCGCTGCTGTGGCTGGCGCAGCAGGGCATGAAGCCGGCCGAGATCCAGGCGATGCTGTACCAGGAATCCGGGCTGAAGGGACTGTCAGGCGTGAGCAGCGACATGCGCGCGCTGCTGGCCAGCGATGCGCCGCGCGCGCGGCTGGCGCTGGACTTCTACGCCTACCGCGCCGCGCAGGAGATCGGCAAGCTCGCCACCACGCTGGGCGGCCTTGACGCGCTGGTGTTCACCGCGGGCATCGGCGCCAACTCGCCGCCGGTGCGCGCACGCACCTGCGAACACCTGGCGGGCCTGTTCGGCATCGCGCTCGACGGCGGCGCCAACGGCGAGAACAGCCAGCGCATCAGCCGCGACGACAGCCGCGTGCCGGTGCTGGTGCTGCCGACCGATGAAGAAGGGATGATTGCGCTGAACACCGCCCGCATCCTGCGCGGATGCGGGCAGCTCTGAGTCAGCCTGCCAGGTAGTGCCCGCGCAGCTGCGCGACGTCCACTTCGAGCGCGTCGCGCAGGTAGTTGTCGACGCTGCCCCAGCCCGCGTCGATGGCCTGCATCGACGCATCGAGATAGCTGGCGCGGACTTCCAGCAGCGGCGTCATCACCGCGGGGGCCACGCCAAGCCCGGCCATGCGCGCCAGCGCAGACTGGTTGAACTGCGCATTGCGCTGGTTCGACTCCAGGTAGTTGGCCAGGATATCGTCCTGCGCCACGCCCAGCGCCGCCAGCAACAACAGTGCGGCAAAGCCGGTGCGATCCTTGCCGGCGGTGCAGTGGAACAGCAGCGTCTTGCCGCCCTGCGCGGTGCGCATGAAGCCGGCGAAGGCGTCGCGGTAGCGCACCGGGAAGTCGCCATAGACCTCCAGCATGAAGGCATCCATCTGTGCCGGCGTACTGGCGCGCAGGCGCGGCATCAGCACGTCCATCGCCATGCTGCCTTCCAGCACCGGCGCCGCCACCCAGTGGAAGCGCTGGCCGAAGGCGGCCTCTTCAGGCGACTTCTCGCCGGGCGAACGGAAATCCACCACCATGTCGAGCCCGAGCGTCTGCAGCCGCTCCAGGTCCGCCGCGCTGGCCAGCGCGGGGTTGCCGCTGCGGTACAGGCGCCCCTGGCGCACGCGGCGTCCGCCCGCGCCGGCCAGGCCGCCCAGGTCGCGCGCATTGCTGATGGTGTCGAATGCCAGGTCATGCCGGCCCTGCACGCTGGCCGCGGCCGCAGCCTGCGGCACGACAGCATGGGCGGACAGGCATCCTGCGCGTTGAAGCCACTTGATCATTGTTCTTTCCCGATTGTCCTTGCGATGCGGGCCGATGCCGTGCCGGCGCTTCAGCGCGCGCGGTACGCCGGCACATGCCAGCGCAGGTGGCAGCCGGCGATATAGCGCCGGTCCAGCCGCGCCACCAGCTTCCACACCGTCAGCGCACTGGCATCGATATCGACCCACGCCCACGGGTGCTTCGGGTCGCCCGCTTCCACCAGTTCCACCGAACGGATCTTCGCATACCGCGCCAGCGCCTCGCGCAGTGCCGCCGCGTCCAGGCCTGCTTTCAGTCCACGTACTAAAACCTTCATGGTCGGCTCCAATTATTTCAGATCACTCCCGCTCATGCATCACCCGGCCGGGGCCCTGGTGGCGCGCTTGCGCACACACACCGCCGCCAGCCTTATGTGGCGAGCTTCTCACTGGTATGACGCCTGCGGCGACCCGGGTATCCATTGATCATGCGTGGACTTGATCCTGCTCATGGCGGGCGGAAATAGCTTGGGATCGCCCTCGACAGGGCCGGCTGCCGGTCGGAAAATTCCTATCATGTCGAACGCGGCGGCCACGCCAGCAGCGAGGCCGCTCCGGGCACACCGCACACGGATGCCGTCTCGCGACCGACACCTGCCTGTCCTGCCGGCCGCGCTGTCCCAGCGCCGGCGCGCCGCACTGTCCGCCGAGAGCCGTCCGAGCCAGGTGCCCCCGGGTACCGACCAGGACCACCAACCAAAAGGATGCCGGCGATGACAGATACTTCCGCCTCCCCCCCTTCCGCCCCTTCCGCCGCGGCTGCCCAGGCTGTCGTGCCGGCGCCGAAACTCACGCTGCCCTGGGGCCTGTTCGCCGCCGTTGCCGCGTTGCTGGCGGTCCTGGCGATTCCGCAGCCCGAAGGCCTGACCGTCGCCGGCCAGCGCATGCTGGCGATCCTCGCCTTCGCCATCGTGGTGTGGATCACCGAGGCGGTGTCATATGAGACCAGCGCCATCATGATCACCTCGCTGATGGCGGGGCTGATCGGCTTTGCGCCGACCGTCAACGACCCCTCGGTGCAGTACGGCACCTCGAAAGCGCTCGGCATGGCGCTGGCCGGGTTCTCCAACACTGCGCTGGCACTGGTCGCCGCGGCGCTGTTCATCTCCGCGGCGATGACCGTGACCGGGCTGGACCGGCGCATCGCGCTGGTGACGCTGTCTGCCATTGGCACCAGCACGCGCCGCATCCTGATCGGCACGATCGCCGTCACCATCGCGCTGAGCCTGGTGGTGCCCAGCGCCACCGCGCGCAGTGCGTGCGTGGTGCCGATCATGATGGGCGTGATTGCAGCGTTCGGCGTCGACAAGAAGTCCAATATCGCCGCCGGCATCATGATCACGGTGGCGCAGGCCACCAGCATCTGGAACGTCGGCATCCAGACTGCCGCGGCGCAGAACCTGCTGACGGTGGGCTTCATGGACAAGCTGCTGGGCGAGCGCATCACCTGGCTGCAATGGCTGATCGCGGGCGCGCCATGGGCCATCGCAATGTCGGTGGTGCTGTATTTCCTGGTGCGCTTGCTGCTGCCCGCCGAAACCGACGCCATCCCCGGCGGCAAGGAAGCCGTGCAGCGCGAGCTGTCGGCCCTCGGCCCCATGAGCGCCCCGCAGAAGCGGCTGGCCGCGGTATCGCTGGGCCTGCTGCTGTTCTGGGCCACCGAAGGCAAGCTGCACAGCTTCGACACCGCCACCGTGACCTTCGTCGGCCTGGTGATCCTGATGATGCCGCGCATCGGCGTGATGGACTGGAAGACCATGCAGCAACGCACGCCGTGGGGCACGCTGATCGTGTTCGGCGTCGGCATCAGCCTGGGCACGGCGCTGCTGTCCACCAACGCCGGCCAGTGGCTGGGGCAGTTCGTGGTCACGCATTCCGGGCTGGCGGCGCACGGCGCGCTGCTGGTGTTTGCGATCCTGTCGGCCTTCCTGATCCTGATCCACCTGGGCTTTGCCAGCGCCACCGCGCTGACCGCGGCACTGCTGCCAATCCTGATCGCGGTGCTGCAGACACTGCCCGGCGACATCAACCGCGTGGGCATGACCATGCTGCTGGGCTTTACCGTCAGCTTCGGCTTTATCCTGCCGATCAACGCGCCGCAGAACATGGTGTGCCTGGGCACGGAAACCTTCAACGGCCGCCAGTTCGCGCGCATCGGCATCCCCGTGACGATCATCGGCTACGCCATGATGCTGCTGTTCGCAGCCACCTACTGGCGCTGGCTGGGCTGGGTCTGAGGAGGCACCATCCAGCCGGACAACCCGCTGCGGACCTGGGCCTGGACTGGCAGAGCGCCGAAGTCGAGGCTTTGATCCGGCCATCTGGCGCACTCGCTCAACGTGGCCGTGCCCACGGCCTGAAGACGCCGCCTGCGGCGGGACTCGCACCCTGCCGCACACGGCTGGCACAATACGTGCCATGAAAAGCCTCTGGTCCGCCTTCATCAAGCTGCTGGTGCTCGCCGTGATCGGCGGCGCGCTGCTGGCCGCCATCGCCATCCTGGCCGCCAACCGTCAGCTGCCGTCGCTCGACGCCCTCACCGCCTTCCGCCACACGCCCGACTACGTGCCCATCGGCAAGATCCCGCGCGAGCTGACCGACGCCGTGGTGGCGATCGAGGATGAGCGCTTCTACGTGCATGACGGCATCGACTACATCGGCGTCGTCCGTGCCGGCGTTGCCAACCTGTCGGACGAGCTGTCGCAGGGGGCATCGACCATCACCATGCAGGTGGCACGCAATTTCTACCTGTCGCGGGACAAGACCTATACCCGCAAGCTGTACGAGGTGCTGCTGTCATACCGGATCGAAAAGGCACTGACCAAGGACGAGATCCTGGAGCTGTACATGAACAAGATCTACCTGGGCCAGGGGGCGTATGGCTTTGCCGATGCGGCGCGGACTTACTTTGGCAAGCGGCTGGATCAGTTGACGCTGGCTGAGTGTGCGATGCTTGCCGGGCTGCCCAAGGCGCCGTCGGCTAATAATCCGGTGGCGAATCCGAGGCGGGCGCGGCAGCGGCAGGTTTATATCCTGCAGCGGATGCTGGAGCTTGGACGGATCTCGCGAGGAGAGTATGACGGGGCATTGCTGGAGCCGTTGAGGCTGAGGTAAGCCGCGGGTGATGGCGCTGGCGGAAAATGTCCCGCCCTGGGGGAAGGATCAGAGTCCGGCCACGATCCGGCGAATGGAATGAACGCCGTCAATTTCGATAGCGCAGTGCGCAGCGGACTGCCAAACGCTGCCAAGGCTGCCATCGCGCAACAGGCCCGGGGGCCAGTCGTCTCGCGTTGACTTTGGCCCGATAACGCCGTCGCTTGACGCGCCAGGCCGGGATGCATCGGCCAGCCGCCTGAGCGAAAGCTGGATACGATCCCGCCAACCAGGCCGGTGGCGGGCCCAGAGGTCATCTACCGCGGCAGCCAGGCCGGTTCGGCCCGCCATGCGCGTGTGGTCGTGCACGATTTGCACCAAATCGGTAAGCCACTGTGCGGGCGCGGCAAGGATATGACCGGCCCATTGCGCGCTCGCGGCCTGCCAGACCACCAGCGGATAGCGGCGCCCAACCCGGTCGTGCGATGCAGCGAGGATACCGAACAGGTAGCTGCTCTCGCTGGGAAACTGCAGGCCGCGCGGCCGCAGGATGAAGAGGCATGGTTCAGACGGGCGCAAGCGGGACTGAACCGAGAGACTGGGCGGGGTCAGGTGCAGCCAATGCCGGACGCTGCCGCCCGCGGAATGCGACGCCGCCCTCGCCGGGAATTCGTCGTCCCGATGATCGAACCAGCTCCGCCACGCCTGCACCTGGTCCAGCGACGCATTGTGGCGGACAAAGTCTCCCAGCGCTGGCAGCTTGCCGAATATCGACGGCGCCGTGATCACCCGGACCTCCCGGGACACTGGAAGCCCTGCAGCAGCCCGGTGGTCCAGGGGTTGGCGAGGCTGCCGGTATTGATATCGAGCTTCGCCTTGCGGCCGTCGAAGTCATATTCGGCCATGAAGTGGCTGGCGCTAGCGGAGCCGGCGAGCCTGCCCTTGGCAATCACCCGCATCAGGGCCCACGGGCCGTTGGCGGCCAGCGTCGAGGTATCCGGACGAATCCGGGGGCTGGCAGTGATCTCAGCCCCTTGCCCGCCCCGCGGTCCCGGCCAGGTCACCTTGAGCGGGATGACCGGACCGTGCACGTAACGCTGGCTCTGTCCGTCGAAGTCCATGTTCAGCTCGACGATTTCGGGATCGAGTTCCACCACCTTCAGGTCCACCTTCCAGGCCATCTTCTTCGCTCCCGGATCCCGGAAGAACACTTCCCGGATTTCCCTGGCGCGCTGGAACGGCACCAGACTCGGGCCAGCCACGGGCGGCACGTCGGGGGCGGTCAACTTGTAGCGCCAAGGCGAGATGGTGGTATCCACGTGCGGCGCCAACACCTTCTGGAAAAAGTCGTCCAGCACTCCGCCCGCGGCGAAGACGCGCGCAAAGTCTTCCGGGTCCACGTCCTGCATCGACGTCGGCGTGAACGGATACTTGCCGTCGATGGCGCCGCGGCAGCTCTCGCCGATGACGGCGTCCATCTGCGCAATCAGGATATCGCCCACGCCCTTGTTGACGTCCCTGGCGCCCTGCACGACCAGGTCGGCCAGCACCGCCTGGAAGGGTGCCGGCAACTTCGCCGCCTCCATGCGCAACTGCTCGCCTGCGTCCGCGGGCGGCGGCAGGTTCCGGGTGCTCAGCGCGTTATTGGCCACTACCAGACTGGTGTAGTAAGCATTGACGATGCCGGCAATCGCATCCAGCTGCGGCTTGCCGGCGGTGTCCCGCGCGCCTGGCGCCGCCGCGTCGGCCTGGCCGGTAACCACTTCGCGCAGCGCGGCGAAGCGGTTATCAACCAGCTCGCGTTCCTGACGGGCCTCGGCACGCATGCTCAGTGCACTGGTTTTGTCGGCCTTCTTGTCCAGCGCTGACAACGCCTTCTCCGCAAGGGACTTTTCCTCGGGCTCGAGCGTGCGGCTGAGCGTCGTTTCTTGCACCGCTGCCCTGCCCAGCCTGGCAAGCGGTGAATCCGGCGCGGCAAAGTTGCGCAGGATCTCCAGGTCAAAGGCCAGGTTGCTTCCCGTCACGGTCCGGATGTCACCCAGAAACTTCTCCCAGTTCCGGGCATATTCGCTCAGGTAAAGGCGCCGGATCTCGCGCGTGAGCGGATCATTGCCCGTGAGCCGGCCGGCGGCATTGTCAGCCGTTTTTTTTTGAGCGCCAGGCCCTGTTCCACGCCCCATCACCCAAATGTCGACCGCCTGCGCCCTGGCGACAAACTCCGGCAAGCGGGCATTGAACAGGTCGTGGTAGCCGGCATAGGTAAAAAGCCCCGGAATACCGCGCTCCAGCGGCTCACCGCTGGCCCGGGTAAAGACCGTGCCGGCCTGGGGACCGACCGCGCGCACCAGCGTGAAATCTTGCGGTGCCTCTTCCATCATGGCCGCCTTGGCGCGGTCATACAGGCGTTCGACCGAGGTATCGCTGTCCAGGAAATCGCGCGCCGAGCGGATCAGTGCCTCGTTCTTTGCGTAGGGCGACAAGACCGGCCGGCTGCCATCGAGCAGGCTGTCCAGATGCTCCAGCACCGCCACGCGGCCACCAAAGGCATCCGCCCCGTTGCCCGTCGCCCAGTCGCTGCGCACCCAGCTACGCACGTCGGATGCGTTGAACTTGTCCTTGTCATGCAGCATCAGGTAGACCCGCAGGGTGTCGTAGGCCTGCTTGGCGTCGCGCTGACTGACCGCCGTTGACAGCACCGCTTCGACCCGGCGCACCAGGTACGGCACCAGCAGGTTGTCCTGCAACCTGGTATGGGTCAAGGTCGCGGCGCCCAGCACCGGCGCCACGCTGTACAGGCCGTAGCGCCAGTCGGCAGAAGGATTGACCAGATCCAGGCCGGCGTAGGCAGGCAGGTCGCGGGCCGCTCCCAACACCTCCGGCATCGAATCAGGCTGCGGCTTCTTGTAAAACGCCGTTACCGTGGCGGCCAGCGCCTTGGCTTTCTCCTGCACCACGTCAAGGTAGCTGCGGTTATGGCCGAAACTGGCATATAACGCCCCCACCAGCCACAGGAAGATCACCAACGCCAGCGCATGCCCGAGCAGGCGCAGCAGGCGGAAGCGGAATTCCCAGCGCAGGTTTGGCTTCACCATGTGGGCTTCCGGCACGATGATGCGTTTGAAGACATCCTGCAGGAAGTAGCTGCGGTTGCCGGCGGGCTGATCCGTGGCGGCGCCGGCAGCCTGGGTACCGGACTGTCCCGTACCGCGCACCTGCCTGATGACAGTACCCGCATCCGCGACCACCGCCTCCCCGGTTTGCGCGGCGCTGGTGAAGTACACGCCGCGCAGCATTGCGTTCCGCTCGGTATCGTCGTACCGCGAGTCCAGGAATATCTGCTCCAGCATCGCGACAAGCGGTTCTGTCACGCTCGCAAGCTCATCGCTCAGAGCGTACAGCGCCTTGCGCCGGCTCAGGTCAAATTCCTCATACAGCCGCCCGTCCAGCCCCGTCTCCAACCGCGTCACCAGAGACCGCATCTCCTCCCGGCACAGTGCGGAGACATCCACAGCGGGCTGTCCCCGCCGCCGCTTCGCCGCGACGGGCAAGGTGAAGCCCCAGGGCTGCGACCGCCCCTCGCTGGTCAGGTACTGGAAGTAGTCGGCAAAACCGGCGAGCTGGTCGAGCTTGGTCACCAGCACGTAGATGGGAAACTGGATACCCAACTCCTCGCGCAGTTCGGCCAGGCGTGCCCGGATCCTGGACGCTTCGGCCACCCGCGCCTCCTTGGAGTGCCGAAGCAGGTCCTCCACGCTGATGGTCACCAGCGCGCCGTTGATCGGGGCGCGGGGGCGATATTTGCGCAGCAGGCCGAGGAATCCCTTCCATTCTGCCGGGTCGATCGCCGAACCCGCTTCCTGCGCGGTGTAGCGGCCTGCCGTGTCGATCAGCACCGCCTCATTGGTGAACCACCAATCCGTCTGCTCGGTGCCATGCCGCGCGCGGGCCGCCAGGCTCATCTGCTCCGCGATGGGGAATTGCAGCCCGGCATTCAGCAACGCTGTCGTCTTGCCGGCCCCCGGCACGCCGAACATCATGTACCAGGGCAGTTCGTAGAGATAGCGGCGGCCCTCGAACAGGCGAGCAATCCGGCTACCGGTGCGCATGCTCCTGAGCTGCCCCAGCGCAGTCTGAATAGCCGCATTCAGCTTGGCGATTTCATCCCTGGCCACGACTTCCTGCCGCTTGCCGCCAAAGTTCAGCAGGCTCTCGACCAAGGTCTTGTCCGTGCGTGCGCGCTGCCAAAGCAGGTACAACAGGTACGCGGCAAATACAAACACAATCGCCGCGATCAGCAGAATACGCATCGAATCAGGCTTCAGCGGATGCGTGGCACCAATGGCCAGCAACGGGCCGGCATGCCAGATCAGCAGGCACAGCGCGGCGACTCCGATGGTGGAGACCGGCCAGCCAAGCAACCAGAACAGTGTCAGCGCCAGCAGCAGCACGATCAGCGTGACGCGCGCGCCGATGCCCGCCAGCGGATGCATGCCGTTGAAACCGAGAAGCGGCCCGATAAACCAGATGGCAGCCGCGACCATAAGCCCGGCAATGAGAGCGAGCGTCTGCCGGGAGAACAACACCGCACCAATACGTTTGAGGAATTCCATGCCTTGACCTTGACCCCGATTACTGCGTTACCACGATCTCGACCCGGCGATTCCTTGCCCGGGCGGCTGGCGACTTGTTGTCGGTAAGCGGCTCGGAATCGCCCTTACCAATCGCTTCAAGGCGACTCTTTGCGACGCCCTTGCTGGCCAGGTACTCGGTCACTGTCGCAGCGCGCTCTTCCGACAGCACCTGGTTTGACGGGTACCTGGCCGTTTTGATGGGAACGTTGTCGCTGTGACCGATCACCGTCACCTTGCCGGTGACCTTGTTGATCTCCGCAGCCACCTTGTCCAGCAACGGCAGGATCCTGTCGCTGACTTCGGCGCGGCCGCCGCCAAACATGTCATCACCGCGGAACGTTACGGCACTGCGCGCCGCATCCTCCTGTACGCTGACAACGCCACGCGCGATCTCGTCCTTGAGCAACGCTGCAAGGCGCAGTAACTTAGGCGGCTCCGGTGGTGCTGCCTTGCCGATGGCAAGTATCTGCTGCTCGAGATCGTGGGTGCGGAACAAGAGCTGGTACTTGTACCAGGCGAACAGGCCAAACACCGCCAGTGCCAGCACCGACACCGTGACCCATACCGGCACCGTGCGTAGCAGGCTGAGCCGCCCGGCGTCGGCGCCCCGCCAGTGCGGCGACAAGTCGCGCGGCACGCTTTCGCGTGCTCCGCTGATCAAGTGCAGGAGGCGTTGCCGGATCGCGTCGAGTGGACGATGGCCGTCAGTGTGGCCGGCATATCGGCCGAGGAAGCCGAGTGACAGGACGTGGTAGATCACTTCGATCACGTCGATGTGTTCGGCGGGCCGTTCAACGAGCCGGCCAAGCAAGTGGAACACGCGCTCGCCGCCATCGTTCTCGCCATGCAACTGGATCAGGAGACTGTTATTTGCCCAGGTATGCTGCCCCCATGGCGTGCCGTTCGCTGCTTCGTCCAGCGCCGTACAGAGAGCGTAGCGCGCGGCCAGGATATGCTCGCGACGAATATTGGCGCGTTCGCAGACGGCTTGAAAATCCCTCGCTTCCTGCACCAGCACTTCCTTCAACCGTTCGCCCTGTGCCGGTTGAAAGTCCATGGGCATATCGGCCAGGGCCCGCAGCAACGGGCGCGCAGCCGCCAGCAGCGGGTTGGTGGCGTGGCCGATTTCAGCTACCCGTTGCTCGACCGGCTTGCGCATGATCGGCCGGACTTCCGCCTCTTCCGTACGCGCGGGCTGCGATGTTCCACTTGGCGGCACGCTGGAGAACGCCTCCATCCATGGACTCGGAGCACCGCTGGACGCAACAGCCTCTGTATCGCGTGTATCGGGCTTCACTGCCGTACTCCCCACAATTCCATGCGCAACTCAGGGAAACTGCCTGCCACATGGAGAGCCAACCCACCGTAGCGCTCGACCTGCTCCCAGAGCGGGTGTTGCTGGGACAGTTCAAAGTAGACGAAGCCGGCGTTGAACGGAATCTGCCGTGGCGGCACCGGCAATGCCTGCAGGGGAATGCCGGGGAGGTGGGACCGGATCAGATCCGGCAGTCGCTCGGACGGCCCTACCTTGGTCTGCGCAGGAAACTGCTGCTGCAGGAGATCGGCAGGAACCTGGGCAGTGACCGCCAATACAAGGGTGGCGAAGCGGCCAAGTTCAATCGGATCAAGCACCGCCAGGCGCACGCCGTGCGCTTGCTCTTTGATCTCGATCCGTTGCGCGGCCCGCTCCAGGACTACATTGAGCAGAAGGCGGAGATCGTCCACCAACGGCTTCAGGCACAGATGCGGGGCGTCGTGCCGATAGGCGGCATGCTCCGCAGGTCGGCGGGTCTGCGTGCGCACGAATGTCGACAACTCACCCGACAGCGCAGCCAGATGCAGGTAGATCACCTCCGGTGAAGCAGCCTTAGCGGCCAACAGGTGGGTCAGGATCGGCTCGTATCGGTTCAGCAATTGGAGAATGAGGTATTCCGACACCTCGGCCGCGTCGCCGCCTCGCATGCTGGCAGCCGACAGGCGCTCGGCCATCGCGTCGGCCCTCAGGTGCAAGAGGCCGTGGATCTCGTTAAGCCACGTGTGAAGCAATGCGCTGGCCGTGTACACATTGACCGGCGGAATCACTGCCGAATCCAGCCGAGCGCTCCCATCTGCCCGAATCTCTGCCACTTTGGTCAGCGGCAGGCCAAGCCAGGACTCGGAAAGCTCCTTCTCCGGCAACAGCCGAAGACGCAAATCCGCCAGCTGCACCAGCTTCGGCCCTTGCGCGATCGAATTGGCGTCCAGCAACTCCTGCTCGAAAGTCCGGTACCGTGCCAGCGAATCCGCGGCATCCTCGAAGTTCGTCTCTTCCGCATTGGGCGTCCGAATCGGGACCGCCAGATAGATGGTCTGATTCAGATGTTCGTGCTGGAGCGCGAGTGGCGCGGGCAGCGCGGCATGCGCCGGGGCATCAAAAGGCGTGCCGTCCTGAAAGATGCCAGCTGCGCTCGACACGACCAGTTTGCCAAGCGACAGTGCCTCGGCATCAATCGCAAGATGATGAAAGCCCCAGAAAAACGGACTGAGCGCCGCGCTGCGCTTATGCGCGTAGTGCTCAAGATAGCGTTCCTGCTGCTGAAAAAGTTGCGGGCGCAGAAACAGCCCTTCGCTCCAGACGACCTTGTTGTACCAGCTCATGGCTTCAATCACGTTTGGAAATGGTAATGGACTGCTGGTCCAACGAGACTTGCAGCTTGATCTTGCGTGCGGGGATGGCCGCGCGATACCACGCGGCCTCAGGGGCGGGGGGCAACTTGTAGACCGCTCTCCATGTCGCCTTGCCAAGCTCCCTGTACCCGACCAGGAACCCCAATGCCTGCGTGTCCGGATTGAGCTTGCGCTCGATGTCACGAGATTCGCCGGGGCGGAGAATGAACTCGTCGCGCACCAGCAGATCCTGCGTCAGCAGCGTCTTGTCAGCCTTTTCGAGCGTGAAGTAGTCGGCATTCTCGAAGGCGTTTTCCGTCTTGAGTTCGTACACACGAACCAGGACCGGCGACGCCCGCCCCTTGTCATCGGGGTTGACGGTGTCTTTGGCCAGCATGGCCAGATCAAGCCTCATCTGCTCGTTCCTGGCAGGTGCCGTGGAGCATCCGACGAGTACCACCCCTGTCAGCCAGAGGATCCCGGCCAGGCGGCACAGAGCCCTGCGCCGCCGGCATCCCGGATCTGCCGTCCGGCGCTGCTCAAACGCGTTCACCGTCCGTCCCATTGAGTTTGGAGATCAAGCTACAGCCGTTGCTGGTCAACATGCCATGCACGACCTGAGGTCGGCCATTTGACAATGTGGAACCGCGCACGCCGCCCACGATCACGCACGCCTTGTCACAGCGCATGCGCGCCCCCTGGAAGGTATAAGCGCGACCGCCGTCAGCAGTGTCCTGCGGCGATCCCTCTTCCACTGTCGCGCCACAGGTCGCTGTATCGCCCTGGCAGATATAGCCGAGTATTTCCATGGATTCTTCTGAAGATGGTGTTGCCAGCCCTGCCGCATGGACGCGACCGTTGATATCGTCCTCAGCCATCAGGCATCGGTCTGCTTGCTTGCGCCATCCTCCTGGAGACGGAACAACTCCGGCTCGATGATGGTCGGCCTGGCCGCCTGGATGTCGCGCGTGTTCTTCTGCACCGCAATGGCGCCGAACAGTGCCAGTGCGAACGACATGCCATAGAAGCCCTTCTCACTCAGGGCCAGCGTTGCATTGAACAAGCCGACGCAAAGCAACAGCACCGCCAGAATGACCGAGAGCCAACTCAAACCGTAGTAGATGCCCGTCACGGGAACGCCCTCGAGTCTGTCGCGCACGCTCTTCTGGACCGAAACAGCGGCGAACAGGCCGTAGACCAGCACGGTGAAGTAGTAGCCGCGCTCATTCAGCTGCATATCGGCATTGAACAGGCCGATCAGGAATGCCAGAAAACCAGCAAGCAGCGCCGACCAGGATGCTGCGACAAAGGCGAAGGACGGTTGTTGTGAGTTGTGGTGCATGGTCATGGATAGATAGGCTGGTGAGTGAATAGGATCGGGAAAGCACGATGCATTTGCCTTCGCTTGGGCCTGGCTAGAGGCGTGGAATTGGGAAGCTGGTCGGCAAGACTTTCTCGAGAACGCGTCTTCCTTCTGCCGCCGCGCCGTCCAGGATCGCGTCGACGCCCTTTGCTGCAGCATCGCCCACGGCATCAAGCGTTGCATCGCGAGTAGCCCTGACCTTCTTCTCGACGGCATTGGCCGCGTCGCGCATGGCGTCAAGCGTGCCTGGCATCTTGATGCCGAGGTGACGCACCCGGGTATCGTTGCCAACGAAAAACGTCCGCGCCCAGCCGTAGCCGCCTGGTGCGTATTCATGGAAATTCGGGACCCGGAACCACGCCCGGCTGTCGTGGATGTAGTCGTCGAACAGCTTGATCGCCGCCTTCTCCTGAATGGCGAACTGGTCCACAGCGGCTGCAGACGTCCACTTGCGCAGGTAGTCCCCCATTTCCGGGGCATGCTCCAGCACCACGTCGTCCTCGGGTGCATAAGCAGCGATTGCTGCGTACATCACGCGGACGTCCGACTTCACAAGAGCGACCAGGCTGGAGTCCGAGGCCGGACGATTCTGGCGCAAGACACACAGGTGTGGGCCAGAGTTCGTCATGGCTCCGGCCGTACTAGTGAGAATTGGACCCGCAATGCCGAATGGGAATCCCATCGCGACCTGACCAAGCGTCGCTGGCCGAGAAATCGTCTTGATGGTGGCCTGCCATTTTTCACGTTGATCCGGATGCAGCGATGCCAGCAGAAGACGAAAGTCCTCCGCGCCTTCCAGCAAATCAGTCTGGTCATTGGTGACGATCTCGTCCGCGCCTTCGCCCGGCCGGGCGTCCTCCGGCTTCTTGCCCGCAACCTGCGCATAGAGCACCTCTTCCCGGCGCTGAATCTCCAGTCGCTTGGAAACCAACTTCGCTTGTACAGCCCGCATCTGCGCCGAACCGGCGAGCATGGCTTTGATGTCTCCACGATAGCCAGCACTCTCCACCTCAGAGGCGATCTCTCCGCTTTCGCGCATCAGATCCTGCTGTTCGCGTCGAAGGCGTTGCAATACATCGTCCTGCTTCGCCACCTTCTTGTGCTCCTTCTCGACCTGATTCGGGGTGAGCTTGTCTTGCCGGCAGGCGGCAAAGAAGGGTTGATTGGCAAGATAGCTCCCGGTCCCAATTCGCGCGCGCAAGGTCCGCCACATCAGGTTCTGGCGCATGCCGAACTCCATGGCGTCTTCCACGGTTCTGATGGGGATGACCTTGTCCAGCCAGGCGTTGAATGCCTTGGCAACGTCCGGCGTTATCTGGAAATCCCCGGTCAGCTGGGCGGACTCCTTGATCTTGTCATGCAGCAACAAGGGGACACCAGCCTTCAGCGCCTCGATATACATGTCGTGCAGCGGAATCCGACTCAGCTTGTCGGAATCCCCCAGGCGCGCCTTGCCCTGCTCCCCCGCAACATAGCCGCCGCCTACGTCAGAATGCACGCCAGGATAGGCGACTTCAAGCAGCCTGGCTGCGTTCTGCGGGCAAGCACCGAAGCATCACGAGCTTCGGCGGGGACTGCAGTACGCTCCGTACACGCCGGCAGTGCCGCCACCACAGCCAGCATGACCAGGGCCACCAGCGCACGACTTGTCATCCGGAACCTCATCGCGATGTGCCTACTGTCGATGAACCGCCCTCGCTTCTCAGCCAGTCCATCGGACTTCGGCATCTTCTTCGGCCAACGCGGTGCGCTCATTTCGCTCTCCCTGCAGGGCAATCTGTCGGTAGCACGGGATACTTGCAGCGGCGCCCTGCAGCCTCGCGGTTCGCCGGTTCGTCCACCACCCCCTGAGCGACGTACGGATCATCGTCGCCGGGCCGCACGTTGAGGCTGTTGTGGCCGCTGGCATTCCCATCATTCACCATCACCTTGACTCGATCATTTGGCAAGAAAATCGCCCACATGCCGCCAGTGTCTCTTGAGTACTGCGGAACCTTCGCAACTGCCATGTAGTGAATCCCTGGCGTCTTGCCATCCGGAACCTTCTCCACCTCCCAGCGGATCGTTATCTTCATGTCTGGCTTCCATACTTCCGGAATGCCGATACAGCACGTCTCCGCCCCTCCCCCGGCAGGGCCGTCACCTTCTGCGCGCCAGATGTTGGGGCCGCCCCCGCTCATGCCGTTCTCACCGGCGATGCCGAAGCCCACGATATAGTGAGGCGTGTAGTTCAGCCCGCTTACGCCGCCTGGGTTCACTACGTTCTGATCGGCGAGGGCCGGCACATCGCGAGCTTCGGCGGGCACTGCAGTACGCTCCTTGCACGCCTGCAGTGAAGCCGCAAGGGCCAGTACTAGCAAGGCCACCAGCGCACGGCATATCTCCCGGGTCCTCATCGCGACGCATCTCCTCTCAATGAACCACCCTCGCGTCCTAGCCAGTCCCCGGGCTTCGGACATCTCTGCCAGCCAACGCTGTACGCACATTTCACTCACCGTTGTGTCCGGCACCACGCTGGCGCTTATGCAGCAACTCCGTCCATACGTGATCCGGCAATGCGTCAACGCTTTCAATGAACGAACCGCCTTCGCGCCATCTCGCTTCCAGCGCCGTCCGCACCTCCGGGTGCTCGTCGAAATCGAACCCATACCGATAGCTGTACTCGCAATACCGCAGCCGACACATCGTCTCCGTGAGCCCCCAGGCTGCAACGCGCCGATATCGATGCAGCAAGTCTTCAAAGCGCTCCGCATATAGCCCTGCGCCGGCGACTACGCCGCCTTGAATCAGGCTGAACAGCACCTGATCCGGCTCGCAGTGAGCAATCAGGTAATCCTGTTGCCGCTGATCCAGGCTGATGGCCACCGGGGTGTCCTGCACTGCGGTGTACTCAGCGCCACCGTTTATGCCGTTCCACTTCCGCGAGTGCCCGCGGTACTTCCATTGATACATAGGCCGCGTCAACTTCTCGGCAAGCTCCGGGCCGAGAATGCTCAGGAAGGCAGCGAGATTGCGCGGATCGAAGTAGCGCACCAGCGCAGACATCTTGTCGCCCAGGTCGGCAATCAGAAACTGCTGCAGATGCATCGCCATGGCGTCGATGCCGGCATCGCTCAGGATCAATGAGATGCACGGCATCTGCTGATCCAGTCGATCCAGCTCTGTCATCCACGCCGGCTGGCCCTCGCCGACGCGCGCCAGGAACAGCGACGCGCTCTCCGCCCGCTCTTCCGGCATTCCGGCATACACGTTCCGGCACTCCGGAGCCTGCGCCACCAGAAAGGCAACGTTAGCGGGAAACTGCGCGCCATCGGCGAGCACATACAGAGGCATCGATTCAGTCATGGCAGCCATCCCGGACATCAACGCAGAACCAGTGCGGCATTGCTCTTGGCAGCCTTGAGCAGGCATTCAATACAAAGCGACTTTGTCTCGAATTCCACCGGCATGCTGCGCGGACCCGATTTGGATTTGCTTGCGGCATGGATGGTGTGGCCGCCGGGCGTGTACTCATTGATATTGCCGTTAAGCACGATCGCACTGCCGCCACCGGAGAGCCGCAGTTCCTTTTCGGCGCTGATTTCGATCCGCTCGCCTGTCAAGGTGATCTTCAGCTTTGCGAGCAAGTTGACCGAGTTCCTGAGGGCGTGGATGTCGATGTCATCGGAAGCAGCTACCAGCCTGATCCCTGCTTCATGAACAAACACGCGCCACGCCTTGCGGACATTGGCGAACAGGCCGCCCCCGGCGGTCAGGGAGATATGTTGTCCGGCGGTCACGGCAGCGTGTCCGCCGCTGCGCGTATGGCTTGATCCCGGAGTGGCCTGGATGATTCCCGCTGGGCTGGCGAGAACCAGGTGCGGCGAGGTCAGCTCCTTGAGGCGGCCTTCTCCCAGCATCGCGTCCACTTGCTTGGCAAGGATCTTGGACACGGCCGCAGGCTCCCCATCATGGGCTTCGACTGTCCTGCCGGCGTCGATCAGTTGATCGGCCTCTCTGGCGCTCTCCCGCAGGCCGTCAACCACCGCTCCCATGCTAAGCGCATAGTCGTCGCCAGACTCGCGCGGATAAGTGCTGACCAGCATGCCGAGGCTGGCGCGCAAGGCACCCCAGGCGTCCGTACGAAGCTCAAATCCTTCGCCACGTTTGTCCGTGCGACCGGCATTGCCGGGGATATCGACGATATGGCCGAGCGCCAGCTCCGACGCCTGGTAGTCCGAGCCGATTTGTGCCTGCGGTTGCCCCGGCGTATCGTCCGCGATCACCTTGTTCGCGCGGCCACCACCCTTGCCACTCCCGTCTGCGAATTCGCGGCTCCGAAAGCCCGACAACGACTGCTGGTGGGGCAATAACCACGGCGGCAGATTGAGCTGGTTCGGCGCCCGCCCGACAATCACCGGACAGTCCGGATCGCCGTTGATGAACGCCACAATGACCTCCTGCCTGATCCGCGGAATGTGCATCGCGCCGAACTGGTCGCCCGACCAGCCATTGACCACCCGAATCCATGGCGACGAGTTCTCGTCGTACTTCCCGTAGCGGTCCCATTCGAATTGAATGATCACGTTGCCGTGGTCGTTGCACCAGATCTCCTGGTTCTTCGGGCCGGTCACCACCGCTCGCTGCACGCCAGCCACGCGTGGTTTGCCGACCGTGCGCGGGGGGCGAAAGACTTCATCAGTGGGGTGCGCTTCAAACGAAACGCGGCACGAAAACTGTTGCCCGCTGCCGGATTCGCCGCCGACATCCTCCAGGTCCAGCGTCGCACCGGTCACCAGAAACTCGCGGTTCATCGCCGGGTTGCTGTGATTGCTCACCAGGTAGGTGCAGCCCGCCGCCACCCCGCGCAGCGCACCCGCGCCACGTGCGCGCCGGCCGCGTGAGCGGCGTTCCTCCATGCGAATCCTCGCCCGCATCTCGCCCACCGCCGGATCGACATAGTCGCCCGGGTGCTCGTAGCGCTCGAAATCAGCGAAGCTGGTATCGCGCGGCTGGCTGTTGTCGGTGGTCAGATTCGCGCGCGGCTTGCGCGGATCGTAGTCGTTCAGCGTCACCTTGCCCGTGCGCAGCCGGTTGACCGGATCGAAGCGGACCAGATGTTCCTGGTCGATCTTGAAGCCACGCGGATAGATGGGCAGCGTGTGATAGGCCTCGCTGGGGAACTGGCGATATGCTCCCGATTCGGCGGCCAGGATCAGCCGATGGTGTCCGCCGTCATGCTCGAAGAAGTAGGTAATGCCATACTCCTCGGTCAGCCGCTGGATGAAATGCGCATCGGTCTCTCCATGCTGCACCTCCCAGGCGAGCTTCGGATAGACCGATGTATCGAGGCGCTTCTCCACCGAGAACGGGTAGTCCGCAAGCACCTCGTCAAGAATCTCAATCACCGTCTTCTTCTGGAAAGGCTTGAAGTCGGACGTCTGCGTCGCCAGCCACAGCCAGGGGCGCAGCGTGAACCGGTACAAGCGATTCTCCGCAACGCCGCCGACATGTTCGATATCGGAGATGACACCGGTGATCTCGCGATGCCCAGCCCCTACCCCACCCAGCAGGCCGGTGCCCATGCCATCGAGCTCGATGGTGACGGTCATCTCGCGGCCGATCATCGCATCGGGATCGGCCTCCGCAAGATACTGTTCCGCGGCAGGCGAGACCGCACGCAGGTCTACCTTGTAGGTGAAGAGTTCGCTCAATCCCTCATGACCTGAGAGCCTCACGAACTCCAGCTGGGGCTGCCCCAACAGGTCGGGAATCGCCGCGCTGGAGACGCTGACGGTGCGATTCCGCCCAACGGCCAGGTTTTTCAGATTGTTTAGCGCACTCATAAGGTCATCTCTTTAACGGCTGCTCAGAGTCGGGCCGTTGTCATCCGCATGGATTCCGCACTCGGTCAGTGCCAGACTCCTTGGCCTCGCCAGCTTCAACACTGGTAGCCGGCGAGGCCAGCCATGACAATCAGGCTTCCTTGTTGCCCTTGATGTCGTAACCCGCGGTCACGGCGCCACCGCTGCCGCCCTGGGCGTTCTGCACCACGTACTCCTGCTTCACCTTGGAAAACGACAGCGCCACCTTCTCGCGCATGCGTACTTCGTCATCCACCGAACCCTTGGGGCTCACCCTGGTGACGATCACGTCGGTCATGGTGAGCTTCAGGTATTCGAGCGGATTGCCGCCGGCCTTGCGCACCACCAGCACGGCTTCGTTGATGTGCTTGCCGGTCAGGCAGTACTTCATCAGGTTGGGCGATGCGCGATCGATGAAATGCTCGAAGGACAGGTCCGACACGGTCGCCTTGCCGGCGCCGCCGCCACTGCCCGCGTGCATGGTGGACTGCTGCTCGATGCTCCAGTCCCAGGCCAGTACTTCGACTTCGTTCTTGTGCGACGAATCCTGCGACTCGCCGTCGATGCCGTTGATCTTCAGGAAAATGTCCTGTGCCATTGCAAAACTCCTTGACGTTAAGACAGGTACTGCAGACAAGAGCCACAACCAGGGCCGCGCCCCAATCAGGTCAGGGGCGCGATACCTCGGCGTGGAACTACCGGTACGTTTCAATGCCTGAGCGACGCTCAGGCGGCGTCCTTGACCGACGGCAGGCGCGCCACCAGCCGCAGCGAGACGGTCAGGCCCTCGAGCTGGAAGTGCGGACGCAGGAAGAACTTGGCGCTGTAGTAGCCGGGGTTGCCTTCCAGTTCCTCGACGACCACCTCGGCTGCCGCCAGCGGTCGGCGCGCCTTGGTCTCCTGCGACGAGTTGGCCGGGTCGGCATCGACGTAGTTCATGATCCATTCGTTGAGCCAGCGCTGCATGTCCTCGCGCTCCTTGAAGGCGCCGATCTTGTCGCGCACGATGCACTTCAGGTAATGGGCAAAGCGCGAGCAGGCGAACAGGTACGGCAGGCGTGCCGAGAGGTTGGCGTTGGCGGTCGCATCAGCGTCGTAGTACTCGGCTGGCTTCTGCATCGACTGATCGCCTTGTCGGGCAACTGCCGCGACGGGATAAAGCGATGC
The DNA here is from genome assembly GCF_058792255.1 of Cupriavidus sp. CPT47-8839-RL05A. Classification (NCBI taxonomy): domain Bacteria; kingdom Pseudomonadati; phylum Pseudomonadota; class Betaproteobacteria; order Burkholderiales; family Burkholderiaceae; genus Cupriavidus; species Cupriavidus sp. CPT47-8839-RL05A. Next base: position 183,066 of record NZ_JBYTEG010000003.1, read on the forward strand.
GATAGCCTGACGGCGGCGCGCACCGCCTCGTCGCGGATCAGTACCTGGTGATGCGCCTCGAACGTCCGGACCAGACCCCGCACCATGGCGACCGCACTGGCTTCGTCCGGTTCCATGACCTGCAGCACCTGGAAGCGGCGGGTGAGCGCCGGATCCTTCTCGATGTGGCGCTTGTATTCGCTCCAGGTGGTGGCGCCGATCGTGCGCAGTGCCCCACGCGCCAGCGCCGGTTTGAGCAGGTTCGCGGCATCGCCGGTGCCGGCCTGGCCACCGGCGCCAACCAGCGTGTGGACTTCATCGACGAACAGGATCACGGGCGTCGGGGATCTGGCAGCTTCCTCAAGTACGCCCTTCAACCGCGCTTCGAACTCGCCCTTCATGCTGGCGCCCGCCAGCAGCGCACCCACGTCGAGGCTCAGCAGCCTGATGTCCTTCAGGCTGGGCGGCACCTCACCCGCGGCAATGGCCTGTGCCAGCCCCTCGATGACGGCGGTCTTGCCGACGCCCGCCTCTCCGGTCAGGAGCGGATTGTTCTGACGGCGGCGCAGCAGGATGTCCGTCATGGTGCGGATCTCATGCTCGCGGCCGATCACGGGATCCAGCCGGCCCGCGCGTGCCTCCTCGGTCAAGTCGCGGCAGTACCTGCCCAGGGCGGGCTTGCCGGCACTGGCAGGTGCCGTCGCGCCACTGGCTTCACCCGGTGTGGCCGGCGCCAGGCCACTGCCGTCATACGCCGCTTCACGGCTCTCAGGCGATTGCGCGAGGAGCGCCGGTGCCATTTCCACCAGGTCATCGGGCCGCACCTTCGCGAACTGGCTTGAGATGCCCAGCACCGTACGGCGCAACTCCGGCGTCTTGAGCAGCGCAGCGAGCAGATAGGCGCCGCGCACGTGGTCATCGGAAAAAGCAAGCGTCGCATAGACCCAGGCCCGCTCGATCGCCGACTCAAGCTGGAACGAAAAGTCACTGATCGAGGTGGCGCCGGCAGGCAACGCGGCCAGCGCGCGGGTCAGGTCGGCTTCAAGCACGGACAGGTCGGCGCCGGCATGGCGCAGCATCCGCTGCAGGTCGCCATCCGGGGCTTGCAGCAGTTGGTGGAGCCAATGCACAAGCTCCACGTACGGGTTGCCGCGGAGCTTGCAAAAGGCCGTCGCGCTTTCGATCGCCTTGAATAGCGTGAGATTGAGTCGGCCAAATAACGCCTGACGCGAAATATCCATTCGATGCCTTTGCCGTTCGCCCTCCTTGGAAGAGAGGGCTGCCATTGCACAGAGATTTTGTTATTGGCTTTTTTAGGATATGACCAAAACAATATGCTAGCAAACTTCTCATCCGCGACAAAATCCCTGCACGGCGGCATCTTAAATTTATCTAACCAATTGATTTTGAAGAACTTATTCACACCATCGCGCGATTATCACGATTTCTTCGCGCCGACAATGACCCAACACCATGCCCGCATGAAATATTACAATTTTTGACAATCCATCCGAGACATACATCATTTTTATCCGATGTCCATAGGATCATCCTTAAACTGCTAAAATCATCTTTTAATTCTGATTTTCCGGATATTTAATAGGAAAATTCCATTCGATTTAAAATTCGTTACGCCAGGATTTTCGATTATCATCAGACGCTCTCGAAAACCAATAACCTCAGGTGGCTGGGCTATGAGCGACTGGCAGAACCGCACTGCAGAAATCCACGCCGTCAACGCCGGACTCGGTGGCGACAGCAATGCGCCCTGGCCCTGGGATGCGCTTGGGGGGCCGCAGCCAGACGCTGCCGATCCGTTCTCGCTGGTGAAGCCAGCCGGTGGCGCGGGGACAACGGCGGCGGCTGCCCCTGACCCGGCCGACGTGCTCGATCAGCTCAAACGCGAGGCCGAGACGGCGCTACGGGATCCGAACTACGTCAGTGCACATGCCAGCTCAAATGCAACGTCGACAGTTCAGATCCCGGCGGAGGTCGACCCGAAGCCGCTGCAAACGGTCGCGCGCGAAGCGAACCATGCCGATAGCTTGATGGACATGCTGGACACAGCTGGCCATATTGATTCGCTGATCGGCTCCCAAGAATCCCTGGAAGAGCACGAACTCTTTTCAACCCCGGCTGCGCCGGACGTGCTGTGGCTGTTCGCTGGCGACATTGCGCCCACGCGGCGCCGCAATGTCACGGCCCCGCTTACCCGTCGCGAACACCATCTGGTCTCGATGGACAGCGCCTACCGTCCCGCGCCGGCGCTGACGCCTGATCCTGACCATGACGCTTGAATCGCACACCCCTCGTCAGGCATCCGACACGGGGCTGTCATCAATCCTTCGCCGAAGCGGCTCGGTCAAGGGCGCGCTGGCCCAGACGGAGGCGCAGGTCCGCGAGGAACCTGGCTCTTTCGCTTTCCGTTGGCGGCTATTCCAGTGGCTCTGCGTGGTCGGTGACTGGTCCAGGGCCCTCAAGCAATTGCAGGTCGCCACGCAGCTTGCGCCCGGCTTCGCGCAAACCGCGCATGTGTACCGCGACCTGATCCGTGCGGAGGTGTTCCGTGGCGAGGTATTTGCCGGCCAGCGCACCCCCGGCTCGCTGCTGCCGGCCCCGGCGTGGGTGGCAAAGCTCCACACGGCTCTGGCAGGAAACAAGGCCGGCGATTGCTCAGCCGCGGACGCCAGCCGGCACCTGGCCCTGTCGCAGGTGCCAGCCTCAGCCGGCGCGCACGACGGCGTGCGCTTTGCCTGGATTACCGACACTGACACACGGCTGGGACCGACCTGCGAGATCGTAACCGCGGGGCGCTACGCCTGGCTGCCCTTTGCGCAGATGCGCAAGATCGAGTTGGGCAAGGCGTCCGGGTTGCTGGATCTGTTATGGCGCCCGGCCACGGTGACACTCGCCGACGGCGTGGTCAGCCGTGGCTTCCTGCCGGTGCGCTACCCAGGCTCCGAACAAGGCAGCGACGGGATTCGGCTGGCTCGCGAAACCAGCTGGAGTGAAGCGGGCGAGACAGGTGTCATCGGTTTCGGCCAGAAGACCTGGATGACGGACACGGGGGATGTCGCCATGCTGGATGTGACAACACTCACCCTGGACGCGGAGCATGGCTGAACACCGCCCGCCGCGCCGCCCGAATTCGCAACTGCTGCCGACATTGCTGGACCGGCTGCGCGACGACGCGCCCCAGCGCCAGACGGAAAGCGCGGACGAATACACCGTCACGCGTGCCCAGATGCGCGAGATCATCCAGCGCGACCTCACCTATCTGCTCAACACCACCAATCGCGAGGATGAAATCGATCGCAAGCGCTATCCCGCTGCTGCCGCATCGACCATCAACTACGGCGTGTCCCCGGTCGCCGGCAGTTATCTGGCCGAACACAAGTGGAGCGATATCATCACCATCGTCAGGCGTGCGATCCTGGACTTCGAACCCCGGCTCATCCCCGGCTCGCTGGAAGTGAAGCCGCTTCTCAAAGAAGATGCGCCACAACGCTACAACACCCTGGTGTTCGAGATCAAAGGCCTGATCCATATGAACCCGTATCCGATGGCGTTCACTGCCCAAAGCTCGCTCGACCTGGAAACCAGCCGGATGAGTGTCCAATCGATCCACGCCAGCTGACACCATGGATCCGCAACTGCTCGATTACTACAATCGCGAGCTCGTCTATATGCGCGAGCTGGCCGGGGAATTCGCCAAACAGCACCCGAAGGTCGCGAAACGGCTGGGCATGCAGGGCATCGAGGTGGCCGACCCCTACGTCGAGCGCCTGATCGAGGCGTTCTGCTTCCTGTCAGCGCGTACCGAGATCAAGCTGGACGCAGAGTTCCCACGCTTCACGCAGCGGCTGCTGGAGGTGATCTACCCCAACTATGTGGCGCCGACGCCATCGATTGCGGTCGCGCAGTTCCGACCCAGCCAGAGCGAGGGCGATTTTGCGCATGGCGTGGAGGTTCCGCGCGGCACGGAGGTCAACGCGGCGGCGGCGCCTGGAGAGAAGACGGCCTGCCAGTTCAGGACCACGCAGCCGTTGACACTGTGGCCGGTTGAGATCACCGAAGCGCGGCTCACTGGCATTCCGCCCGATGTCAGGGGGCCGGAGCGCTATGTGCCCGCCCATGTGACAGTCCAGGGTGCACTGCGGTTGCGCCTGCGCTGTACGCGAGACGCGACCTTCGACCAACTGCCCGGCCTGGACCACCTGCCGGTCTATCTGCGCGGCGATGACCTGATCGCCTCACAACTGTTCGAACTGTTGCACAGCGCCGGTGTGGCGACGCTGATCGGACACCCCGGGGCCATGAGCGAGCGCCCCTGCGCAGTGGCGCAGGATGCTGTCAGTTACGTGGGAATGGGACCGGGCGAAGGCGCGCTGCCTTTGCAGTGGAACAGCTTCCACGGCCACAACCTGTTGCATGAGTACTTCGCTTGCCCGCAGCGCTTCTATTTCTTCGGCCTCAACAAGCTCGCTCAGGGCCTGAGCCGGATCCGCAGCAAGGAAGCCGAGATCGTCGTGCTGCTGTCAAAGCCGCCCCGGGATCTGACCAGCAAGGTCGACCGCGAACAGTTCGCGCTGTTTTGCACACCGGTGGTCAATCTGTTTCCAAAGCGCACCGATCGCATCGAGGTCACGCCGGGCCGCGCCGAGTTTCACCTGGTCGCCGACCGGCAGCATCCGTTTGACTACGAAATCCACACCGTCAGGCAGCTCTCCGCACAACGGTCCGAGCACAGCGCAGGCATCGACTTCCAGCCGCTCTTTACCACCCTGAATAGTGATGAAGGCAACCACGGCCGCTACTTTTCCCTGCGGCGCGAGCGTCGGCTGATCTCTGAGCAGGCTCGCAAGTACGGCACACGCACGGCATACGTCGGCACCGAGCTGTTCGTGTCGCTGGTGGACCAGAACGAAGCTCCCTACCCGGACGCCTTGCGCTACCTGTCAGTGGAATCGCTGGTTACAAATCGCGATCTGCCCAATCTGGTACCGCGCAATGGCCGGCACGACCTGACCCCGGCAGCTTCCATCCCCGTGGACGGGATCGGCCTGATCCGCGCGCCGTCGGCACCACGGCCGCCCTATGCGGATGGTGAAATGGCCTGGCGCCTGATACGGCTGCTGGGCTTCAACTACTTGTCGCTGACCGACCTGGAGCATCGCTCAGGGGGCCAGGGCCTGCGTGACATGCTGCGGCTTTTCGTGGCGAACGACGACCTCGCGCACCAGGGGCAAATCCAGAGCCTGATCGGCGCGAACGTGAAACCAGTCATGCGCCGGCTGCCAGGCAACGGGCCCTTGATCTACGGCCGCGGCATCCAGTGCCAGCTCACGGTGGACGAAGGCGGCTTCTCCGGCATCAGCCCATACCTGTTCGGCGTGGTGCTGGAGCATTTCCTGGCGCGCCACGTCTCGGTCAATGTCTTCACGCAAACCGAACTGCACTCCATGCAACGCGGCCTGGTGCATCGTTGGCCCGTGCGCATGGGCGGCCGCAGCGCCGTGTAGCCATGTTCAAAGGCAACGACGACAATGTGCCGCCCTCGCCGGCGGCGACGGCCGCGCCCGGAAACTATGCCGGCCAGGCGCCGTGGAAGCTGAGCTTCCTGGGGCTCCTGCGGCATCTGTCCGCCCGGCACCCTGACTTGCCCCCGATCGGGCAGGCGAGCCGGCCACGCGACGAGCCTTTCCGGGCTGGCCAGCAGGCCGCGCTCACCTTCGCGCCGCGCGAGATTGCGCAGGTGCAGCCGCTGCCCGGCCGGCTCAAGGTGCAATTGTTTGGCTTGGGCATGCTGGGGCCGAACGGGGCGCTGCCGATTCACCTGACGGAAGTTGTACGCGAGCGTAGCGAGGCACAGCGGGACAACACCACCGCCGACTTCCTGGATCTTTTCCACCATCGCGCCTTCACGCAGTTCTACCGCGCGTGGGCAAGCGCGCAAGCCACCGCGGGCCTCGATCGGCGCGACGGCGAGGTGTTCTCCCGCTATGTCGGCTGGCTGGCGGGCAATGAAGCCGACGAAATCGCGCACAGCACCCTGCCGCCGCACGCCCGGCTCGCTGCGAGCGCACACCAGGTGCGCGAAGCACGCAATCCCGACGGCATCGCGGCCACGCTTTCACACTTCTTTGGTGTGCCCGTCAGGCTTGAAGAGTATGTATTGCACTGGATCGCCGTCGATCCGGCCGAGCGCAGCCGCCTGGGACACCCGGGCGCCCCAGGGGTCATGGGGCAAGGCGCCATGCTTGGTGAAATGGTGCCGGACCGCCAACACAAGTTCCGTCTGGTGATCGGTCCGCTCGGGTTGCAGCAATACTTGAACTTCACGCCGAACGGCAGGGATCTTCCGACGCTCATCGAATGGGTGCGCGCCTTCGTCGGTTTCGAGTTCGTCTGGGAAGCCGAGCTGCAGGTGATCCCGGACTCGGCGCCGCCTGCCATCCTGGGCTCGCAGGAACGCCTGGGCTGGTCTACATGGCTGGGCGAACCGGATCACAGCCGCGCCATCACCGGCATGGTGTTCGAGCCCGAACACTATGCAACACACTGACCATGAATGCCAAAGCCAAGGCCGTACCGGTGCCAAGACCTGACTTTCCCTTCCCGGAACTGCTGGAACCTGTCGCACCCGACAGGCCATGCGGTGACGACCTGGAATACGACCCTGAGTTCGTCGTGCTGCTGGCCAAGGCGGCGCCGAAGCCCGACGCGCAGTACGGCAACTTCGTCAGCGAGCCCGAGGCCATCAACTGGGCGGATCTGGAGCGCGACTGCCGGCGCCTGCTGCTGCGCACGCGCGACATCCGCATCCTGGCGCTGTTGCTGCGCTGCCGTACCCGGCTAGGCCAGGCAAGCGGCCTGCGCGACGGACTCGCGGCCATGGCGCGGCTGCTGGCAAAATGGCCCGATGCCGTCCATCCGCAGTTATGCGTCGATGGCGAAACCGATCCCGCGATGCGCGCCAATGCGCTGGCCGCGCTGACCGACCCGGAGGGGCTGATGCGGGACGTGCGGGAGCTGACGATCACTGGCAACGCGGCGCTCCGGCTGCAGATCCGCGACGTCGAGCGTTCGCTCGGCGTGCCGCGGCCCGCGGACGCCCTGGCGCCGGAATCGGTGCGACAACAAATGCAGGATCTGCGCCAGCAGAACAGCCCCGCCCTCACGGCACTCGACGAGGCCGCGGCCCAAGCAGCGGCCATTGACGCTTGGGCAAAAGCCAACCTCCGGCAGGACAGCCCCGACTTGAGCCCGCTGCTCAGGCTGCTTGGCTTGATGACGAGCACTGTCGCAACCGCCCCGCCAGCGCAGGTCGCCGCACCAACGGCCGCGCCAGTCGCTGCTCCTTCATGCGGCGATGCTGCCGGCGGTCTTTCCCCTGCCGCAACCGCCGTGCACGCAGACGGCTGCAAACCGCGGGATCGCGATGCCGCCCTGGCCGCCATCCGCGCCGCGCGTCAATGGTTCGAGTTCCACGAACCCAGCAGCCCGGTGGCACTGCTGCTCAGGCAAGCCGAGCGGCTGACCGGCAAGCGCTTCGATGAAGTGTTCCAGGCGATCCCTGCGGATCTGGTGGAGCGCTGGGCGCAGGACACATAGCGGCAACCGGCCTGCAAGCTACTCCAGCATCGCCCGATGGCGCCCCAACGCCTCGCGCACGATGTCCAGCAGTCCGCTCCCTGCCTCGGCATCCACATGCCCCAGCAAGGCCTTGCGCATGCGCGGCTCCCAAAACCGCTTGATATGCCCTGCAATATCAGAGACGGCCTCTTCCCGATCCGGCATGGCCTCGAAGAAGCTGCCGATCTGGTTGGCCATGGTGATGAGGTTGTCGATCTTCATGCCAGGCTCGCTTCGTGCTGCAGACGTTGGGGATGGGCATAGACCACGTGCGCGCCGGCGCGCACGAAGCCGGCCAGGGTGATGCTGGCTTGTTCGGCAAGCCGCACGGCCAGCGCCGTCGGTGCGGATACCGCGGCGAGCACGCCGGCGCCGATGGCGGCGGTCTTCAGCACCATTTCATAGCTGGCGCGGCTGGTCACCAGCACCGCGCCGCTGGAGATGTCCTCGCCACTGCGGGCAAGCGCGCCCGCCAGCTTGTCCAGCGCGTTGTGGCGGCCCACGTCTTCACGCACCAGTGATACATGGCCATCGGCACGCAGCCATGCGGCAGCGTGCGTCGCACCCGTGTGTTGCTGCAATTCCTGCCGCAGTTGCAGTTGCACGAACGCGGCCTGGATCACGTCGGTATGGAAGCTGGCATCGCTGCGCACCGGTGCCGGCAGGCGCATCACCTGTTCCAGCGATTCGGTGCCGCACAGTCCGCAGCCGGTGCGCCCGGCCAGCGAGCGGCGGCGGTCCTTGAGCCGCATGAAGGCTTCCGATGCGATCTCCAGCTGCACCGCGATGCCTTCCTCGCGCGTGTCGATTTCGATGTCATAGACATCCCTGGCACTCGCGACGATGCCTTCGCTCAGGCTGAAGCCGAGTGCGAAGTCCTCCAGGTCGGCCGGCGTCGCCAGCATCACCGCGTGCGAGATGCCGTTGTACACCAGCGCGACCGGCACCTCCTCGGCCACTTCATCGGGGCTCAGCATCAGCTCGCCGCGGCGCCAGCGGCTGACGGCGAAGGTGCTGTGAGTGGGCGGCTCGGCGTCTCCGGCCGCGGCCGGATGCACCTCCGGTGACTGCATGCAGCGCATCATGGCGTGGCCCCTCCGCTCAGCGTACGGCCTGCGCCGGGTCGGCGCTGGCGGCTTCCAGCAGTTGCAGCTGCTGGGCGTTGAACTCCTGGTACTCCCGCTGCCACGCCGACGGCTGCGCCACCGGCAGCACCTGCACCGCGGTCACCTTGTACTCCGGGCAGTTGGTGGCCCAGTCTGAGTTGTCGGTGGTGATCACGTTGGCGCCGGATTCCGGAAAGTGGAAGGTAGTGTAGACCACGCCCGGCTGCATGCGCTCGCTGACGATCGCGCGCAGCACCGTGTCGCCGGCACGGCTCTGCACCCCGACCCAGTCGCCGTCCTTGATGCCGCGCTCCTCGGCATCGTGCGGATGGATCTCGAGCCGGTCCTCGGCATGCCAGTAGACGTTGTCGGTACGGCGCGTCTGCGCGCCGACGTTGTACTGCGACAGGATGCGGCCGGTGGTCAGGATCAGCGGGAAGGCGCGCGTGATCTTCTCGGTGGTGGGCACGTACTTGGTGATGATGAACTTGCCCTTGCCGCGCACGAAGGTGTCGATATGCATGGTCGGCGTGCCTTCCGGCGCCTCGGCGTTGCACGGCCACTGGATGCTGCCGAGCTGGTCCAGGCGCTTGTAGCTGACACCTGCGAAGGTCGGCGTCAGGCGCGCGATCTCGTCCATGATCTCCGACGGATGCTTGTAGTCCATCGGGTAGCCCAGCGCATTGGCCAGCAGGATGGTGGCTTCCCAGTCGGCATAGCGCGCCTTGGGCGGCATCACCTTGCGCACGCGCGAGATGCGGCGCTCGGCGTTGGTGAAGGTGCCGTCCTTTTCCAGGAAGGAAGAGCCCGGCAGGAACACGTGCGCGTACTTGGCGGTCTCGTTCAGGAAGATGTCCTGCACCACGATGCATTCCATCGACGACAGCGCCTCGGACACGTGCTGCGTGTTCGGGTCGGACTGGACGATGTCCTCGCCCTGGCAGTACAGACCCTTGAAGCTGCCGGCCAGCGCGGCTTCAAACATATTGGGGATGCGCAGGCCCGGCTCGGGGCTGATCTCGACATTCCACGCGGCTTCGAACAGGCCGCGCGTGGTCGAGTCCGACACGTGGCGATAGCCCGGCAGCTCATGCGGGAACGAACCGATATCGCACGAGCCCTGCACGTTGTTCTGTCCGCGCAGGGGGTTCACGCCCACGCCTTCGCGGCCGATATTGCCGGTTGCCATGGCAAGGTTGGCAATGCCCATCACGGTGGTGGAGCCTTGCGCATGCTCGGTCACGCCCAGGCCGTAGTAGATCGCAGCGTTGCCGCCGGTGGCATACAGGCGTGCGGCACCGCGCAGCTGTTCCGCCGGAATGCCAGTCACGCTTTCCATCGCCTCCGGCGAGTTCTCCGGCAGCGAGACGAAATCGCGCCATTGCTGGAAGGCGCGGTCCTCGCAGCGCTCGGCGATGAAGGCTTCGTTGAGCAGGCCTTCGGTGACGATCACGTGCGCCAGCGAGGTCACCAGCGCCACGTTGGTGCCCGGGCGCAGTTGCAGGTGATAGTCGGCACGGATATGCGGGGAGTCGACCAGGTCGATGCGGCGTGGATCGACCACGATCAACCTGGCGCCGGCGCGCAGGCGCTTCTTCATGCGCGACGCAAAGACCGGGTGGCCGTCGGTCGGGTTGGCACCGATCACCATGATCACGTCGGCCTTCTCCACCGACTTGAAGGTCTGCGTGCCGGCCGATTCGCCCAGGGTCTGCTTCAGGCCGTAGCCGGTCGGCGAATGGCACACGCGCGCGCAGGTGTCGACGTTGTTGTTGCCGAAGGCTGCGCGCACCAGCTTCTGCACCAGGTAGCCCTCTTCATTGGTGCAGCGCGACGACACGATGCCGCCGATGGAGTCCTTGCCGTGCTCGGCCTGGATACGCTTGAACTGCGACGCGGCATAGTCGATCGCCTCTTCCCACGACACCTCGCGCCACGGATCGGTGATCTTCGCGCGGATCATCGGCTTGAGGATGCGGTCCTTGTGCGTGGCGTAGCCCCAGGCAAAGCGGCCCTTGACGCAGGCGTGGCCTTCATTGGCCTTGCCGTCCTTGTACGGCACCATGCGCACCACTTCATTGCCCTTCATCTCGGCCTTGAACGAACAGCCCACGCCGCAATAGGCACAGGTGGTCACGGTGCTGTGCGAGGGCTGGCCGAACTTGATCACCGAGGTCTCGGTCAGCGTCGCGGTCGGGCACGCCTGCACGCAGGCGCCGCACGAGACGCAGTCCGATTCCATGAACGACTGGCTGGTGCCGGGCGAGACGCGGGAATCGAAACCGCGGCCACTGATAGTCAGGGCGAAAGTGCCCTGCGTTTCCTCGCAGGCGCGCACGCAGCGGTTGCAGACGATGCACTTGGAGGGGTCGTAGGTGAAGTAAGGATTGGATTCGTCCTTCTTCATCTGCGTGTGCGTCGCGATCGGCGCAGCTTCCGGGCCGCCGTCGTTGTAGCGCACTTCACGCAGGCCGACCACGCCGGCCATGTCCTGCAGCTCGCAGTTGCCGTTGGTCGGGCAGGTCAGGCAATCGAGCGGGTGGTCGGAGATATACAGCTCCATCACGCCGCGGCGCAGGTCGGCCAGCTTGTCGCTCTGGGTCTTGACCTTCATGCCGGCTTCGACCGGCGTGGTGCACGATGCCGGATAGCCGCGGCGCCCTTCGATCTCGACCAGGCAGAGCCGGCACGAGCCGAAGGCTTCGAGGCTGTCGGTGGCGCACAGCTTGGGGACGGCGATCTGCGCTTCCATCGCGGCGCGCATCACCGAGGTGCCGGCGGGTACGGTGACGCTGACGCCATCGACCTCCAGGGTGACCAGTTCGGTGGATGGGCTGGCGGGCGTGCCGAAATCGATCTCGTTGCGGGCATTCATGGCGGTTTGTCTCCCGTGTCTCTGCTGGACCTGGCTCAGGCGGCCTTGGCTGGGTTGGAGGCGAGGCCGAAGTCCTCGGGGAATTCATTCAGCGCGGACAGCACCGGGTACGGGGTCATGCCGCCCATCGCGCACAGCGAGCCGTTGAGCATGGTGTCGCACAGGTCGCGCACCAGCGCTACGTGCTTGACCGGCTGCTCGCCGGCGATGATGCGGTCCATCACTTCGACGCCGCGGGTCGAGCCGATCCGGCACGGGGTGCACTTGCCGCACGATTCGATCGCGCAGAACTCCATCGCGTAGCGGGCCTGCTTTGCCATGTCGACGGTTTCATCGAACACCACGATGCCGCCGTGGCCGACCACGCCGCCGAACGCGGCATAGGCTTCATAGTCCAGCGGCACGTCGAAGCGCGACTCGGGCAGGTACGCGCCCAGCGGCCCGCCCACCTGCACCGCGCGGATGGCGCGGCCGCTGCGCGTGCCGCCGCCGTAGTCGACCAGCAGCTCGCGCAGCGTGACGCCGAACGCCTTCTCCACCAGTCCGCCCTGCTTGATGTTGCCGGCCAGCTGGAACGGCAGCGTGCCGCGCGAGCGGCCCATGCCGTAGTCGCGGTAGTACTGCGCGCCGCGCGCCAGGATCACCGGCACGGTGGCCAGCGAGATCACGTTGTTGATCACCGTGGGCTTGCCGAACAGCCCCTGCAGCGCCGGCAGCGGCGGCTTGGCGCGCACCACGCCGCGCCGTCCTTCCAGGCTTTCCAGCAGCGCGGTTTCCTCGCCGCAGACATAGGCGCCGGCGCCCTTGCGCACTTCCAGGTGAAAGCGCTTGCCGCTGCCGCGGATATCGTCGCCGAGCCAGCCGGCGGCGTTGGCGATGCCGATCGCGCTTTCCAGCACGGCAATCGCGTGCGGATATTCGGAACGGCAGTAGATGTAGCCCTGCTCCGCACCCACCGCCAGCGCGGCGATGGTCATGCCTTCGATCAGCATGAACGGGTCGTCTTCCATCACCATGCGGTCGGAGAACGTGCCCGAGTCGCCTTCATCAGCATTGCAGACGATGTACTTGACCGCGGACTGCGCGCCCAGCACGGTCTTCCACTTGATGCCGGTCGGGAACGCCGCGCCGCCGCGGCCGCGCAGGCCGGAGTCGGTGACCTCCTGCACGATCTCGGCGGGCTGCATCGCCAGCGCGCGCTCCAGGCCGGCAAAGCCCTCATGCGCGCGGTAGTCGTCCAGCGACAGCGGATCGGTGATGCCGACGCGGGCGAAGGTCAGGCGCTCCTGCTGCTTCAGGAAGGGGATTTCGTCGGTGACGCCCTGCGACAGCGCGTGCTCGCCGCCTTGCAGCAAGCCGGCGTCGAATAGTTCCGGCACGTCTGCGGCGCTGACCGGGCCATAGGCCACGCGGCCGGCTCCGGTCTGCACCTCGACCAGCGGCTCCAGCCAGAACATGCCGCGCGAGCCATTGCGCACAATGCGCACGTGCTGGTTGCGCGCCGCGGCCTCACGCGCGATGGCGCGGGCCACGTCGTCGGCGCCCAGCGCCAGCGCGGTGGAATCGCGCGGCACGAAGATGGTGGTGATCGTGATCATGCCTGTGCCTCCGCGGCTTCCGTGGTCTTTTCCGCGGACGACTCGCGCAGCGAGCGCACCAGCGCGTCGAAGCGTTTGGCATCGACATAGCCGTGCAGTTGCTCGCCGACCATCACCGCCGGGCCGCAGGCGCACTGGCCCAGGCAATAAACCGGCTCCAGCGTCACCTGCCCGTCCGCGGTGGTTTCATGGAAGCCACAGCCAAGTGCGCGCTGCGCATGCGCGACCAGCGCTTCGGCGCCGACCGACTGGCACGCTTCGGCGCGGCAGACCTGCACCACATGGCGCCCGGCCGGCTGCTGGCGGAAGTGGTGGTAGAAGGTGATCACGCCGTGCACCTCGGCGCGCGACAGGTTCAGCGCGCGGGCAATCACGGGCACGGCGGCGTCGGGGATATAACCCTGTGTGTCCTGGATCTCATGCAGGATCGGCAGCAAGGCGCCCGGCATGTCCTGGCGTGCCGCCACGATGGCGGCGATGCGCGTGGCGTCGGCGGATGCCGGTGCGTGGGGGGAAATTTCTGGCATAGCGTCTCCTGTGAGGCGTTGCGCAGATCGGCAGCGCGGCCTCTTATATGCTATTTTTTTCCTATTTACGGGCTGTGGCGTCGCCGTTTTTTCCCGTTTGAAGGACTATATGAGAGTGACAGCGGCCCTTCAATAAGCTATTTTCTACATATGATCCGCATCTCGATCCACCCGCACCTGCAGATCCGGGACGACGCCAGCCCCGGTGGCGACGCCCTCGACGTGTCCCGGCTAGTGGCCCTGCTCGGGCACATCGAGGAATCCGGCAGCATCAGCCACTCGGCACAGGCGGTATCGCTGTCCTACCGCTACGCCTGGGGCATCCTGCGCGATGCCGAGGCGCTGTTCGGCGGCCCGCTGATCGACAAGACCCGCGGGCGCGGCAGCGCGCTGACGCCGCTGGCGCAGCAGTTGGTGTGGGCCAGCAAGCGGATCGGCGCGCGGCTGTCGCCGACGCTCGACAGCCTGGCGTCCGAGCTGGAGATCGAGTTGAAGAAGCTGATGGACCAGCCCGAAGCCACGGCGCGGCTGCATGCCAGCCACGGCTTCGCGGTGGCGGCGCTGCGCGACTTCCTCGACGAGCAGCAGGTGCGGCACGACCTGAAGTACTGCGGCAGCGTCGAGGCCGTGGCGGCACTGGCCGAAGGCGCCTGCGATATCGCCGGCTTCCATGTGCCGGTGGGCGAGTTCGAGCACGGTATGTGGCGGCATTTCACCACCTGGCTCAAACCGGACACCCACTGCCTGGTGCACCTGGCGGTGCGCAGCCAGGGACTGTTCGTGCGGCCGGACAACCCGCTTGGCATCCACACGCTGGAAGACCTGACCCGGCGCGAGGTGCGCTTCGTCAACCGCCAGGTGGGCTCGGGCACGCGCCTGCTGCTGGACCTGATGCTGGCCGCGCGCGGCATCGACACGGCCCGCATCGAGGGCTACAGCAACGGTGAATTCACCCACGCCGCGGTGGCCGCGTATATCGGCAGCGGCATGGCCGACGTGGGCTTTGGCGTGGAAACCGCGGCGCGGCGCTTCGGGCTGGCGTTCGTGCCGGTGATCAAGGAGCGCTACTTCTTTGCGATCGAGCGCGCCAAGCTGCGCAGCGCGGCACTGGCCGGCGCGGTGGACGCGCTTACCAGCGAAGCCTTCCGCCAGCGCGTCAATGCACTGCCCGGCTACGACGGCGCGCTGACCGGCACCGTGCTGACGCTGGAAGAAGCGTTCCCGGACTATGCTGTGGCGCGCTAGCGCTCCAGCAGGGACAGGCGGTCAGGATGACCGGCCCATTGCTCATGGCCGGGGATCGGCCCCTTGGCCTTGAGCAACGGCAGCCAGTCAGCGCGCCGCGACAGTTCGGCATTGAGGGCAATGAAATGGCGCTGGTCCTCGGGCAGGTCATGCTCCGAGTAGATCGCGCCGGCCGGGCACAGCGGCACGCACATCGAGCAATCGATGCACTGGTCGGGGTCGATGGCGAGGAAGTTGGGCCCTTCGTGGAAGCACGACATCGGGCAGACTTCGACGCAATCGGTATGGCGGCACTGGATGCAGGCATCCGTCACGACAAAGGTCATGGGGCAGTTGCGGTACGGCGGGTGACGACCGCGTGATGGTAACGCCCCGCCCGCGGGCGCGGGACGCGCCGCATTGTGCGACTCCTTCAAATCCGCTGAAGAGCCGCGCCCGGCCTGGCCCGGGCGCAGGCGCGTCAAGCGGTCTCGCGCATCAGTTCTTCCTTGCGCGCCGCCATGGCCTGTGCCACGTCGCGCAGGTTGACCTTTTCCTTGATCGCGTTCTTGAACAGCTCGCCCTCCTCTTCCTCGATATGGTGGGCGACGTATTCTGACAGCACCGTGTAGTTGGCCTCGAGCTTGTCGCCGGCCGGATCCTCCTCGATCGCAGCGATCAGGTCCTTCGCCACCTGGTGCTCGACCTCGGCCTCGTCCAGCAGGTCGTCGATCTCGTCGCTGACGCCGCGCAGCGCCGGATAGAAGATCTCCTCCTCGATGGTGGCGTGCACCGTGAGCTGGTTGCACACCTCCAGCGCGATCGCCTGCTTCTCGTCGCGATCTTCAGTGTCCTTGAACGCCTTGAACTGCTTCTTGACAGCGCGATGGTCGTCCATCAATGCGCCGAGGGCCTGGGCCTGGTCTGCGGGAATCTTCGACTTGTCCACGGTTTTCTCCTGGTGGGATTTTCCGGCGCTCCGGCTTTGCGCTGGGGAGAACGCAGATTCCGTGCCCGCCCCAGCGCAGGCAGCGCACCTGCCCGTCGTTGCAATTCCTGCGCGAAGCCTTGTAATTGTGCCCGCAGCGCCGCGTCGGTCGGACCAGGCTTGCCGCGGCTTCATTTGCCTGCATACCGTGCCTTGGGAGCCCCCTCACCTTTGCTCTGTGCGTGGCAAGCGCGGCATGAAATTTGCGGCGTGGCGCAGTAAGCCGAAACAGGAGTATCCCTGTCCGAAATGCAACCGATACCGGACGGCGCATCCGCGCCGTTCATCACCGCCATGCCGACCTCATTCCTCTACTCCAATTGTGCCGATGGCCAGCCGGCCATGATGGACGAATTACAAGCCGCGCGCGAGGCCGGCTATGGCGTAGATGCGCGCCATGCCTTCTGGGAAGAAGAGCCCGCGTCAGTGCCCGCGCTGCAGCGCCCGCGCCTGCGCGCGCTGCAGCACCAGGTGCAGCCGGCCGACTCGGTCGTGTCGCTGCGGCTGTGCAGCCTGGGCTGGAGCGTGCCCGAGGTGCTGGCCACCATCCGGCGCTTCCGCCTGCTGGGGGTGGCGTTGTATTGCGTGCAGCTGTCCCGTGACGACCTGGCCAGCGCCACGCCGCCGGAGGCGGTCGAGGTGCTGCGTGCGGTCGCCGCGCTGGAAGGCGCCGCCCGCAGCGTGCGCGTGCGCGAGAGCCTGGCCGCGGCCAAGGCCATGGGACGTCAGGTGGGCCGTCCGCCCAAGCACACGCCTGAACAGCGCCATGCGATCCTGAACGCGCTGGCCGCTGGCAATTCGGTGAGCGAGACCGCGCGGCGCTTCAGCACTTCACGCCAGACCGTGCTGCGCATCCGCGCCGCCGAGCCAGGCGCACAGCCCCATGCGGCATCCGCGGCCATGGCCGACGCTGAAGAATCGGCGACCGAAGCTGCCACCGGATGAGAGCGACAGCAGCACAGCGCGCCGTGCCGCCATGCCCGAGCACAGGAAGCTGCCCGTCAGCCGCGATGAGCTGAACCAATGCCGGCGTTGCCCGTTGTGGCGCAATGCCACCCAGGGCGTGCCCGGCGCCGGCGCCACCCATGCGCGCATCATGCTGGTCGGCGAGCAGCCGGGGGCGCAGGAAGACCTGCAGGGCTCCCCGTTCGTCGGCCCGGCCGGGCACCTGCTGGACGAAGCACTGGCCAGCGCGGGGCTGGACCGCGACAAGCTCTTCATGACCAATGCGGTCAAGCACTTCAAGTTCGAATGGCGCGGCAAGCGCCGGCTGCACAAGTCACCGGCGCAGCAGGAGATCGAGGCCTGCAATCTGTGGCTGGAGCGCGAACTGGAGAAAGTCGGGCCCAGGGTCGTGGTCGCGCTTGGCGCCACCGCGGCTCGTGCGGTGCTGGGCCGCAAGAGCGTGTCGCTGGCTGGAATGATGGAGACGCCAGTCGAGCACGAGGGGCGGCTTGTCATCGCCACCTACCACCCGTCGTTCGCTTTGCGCCAGCGCACCGACGAGGCGCGAGCCGCCACCTTCGACCGCATCGTGCGCAGCCTGCGCGCCGCCGCGCGGCTGGCGCGCGGCAACGCGGAAAGCTGAAGCATCAGGCCACTCCCTGAAGGGAGAAGATTCCATCGGCCGGCAGGATACCCTCACGACAAAGTATCGAAGCCTCGCAAGTTCTCGATACCGAAATGTTATCGAGTCGCGAGAAAAATGGTAATGGATTAATCACTGAGCGCTTCTTAAAGTTGCACGGACAGAAGGCAATCGCCCTTCCGTTCTCCCAACTTCATTGCACCAAGGAATCAGCATGGATCCCACTCCTCAGGAAATGGAAGCCACCCGCATCGCGCGCTGGGGCAAGGTCAAACCTTACGGTGAGACCTTCATCGAAAGCCGCCTGCCCGGCATGAAGAAGAACATCTACAAGATCATGAACCGCGGCGTGCTCGAGAACAAAGGCGTCGAGCCGGCGATTCCGGGTAACCACCGCTTCGGCGTGACCTTCATCGAAATCCCGGTCGGGCAAGGCGCCAGCCTGCACGCGCACAAGACCGAGGAAGTGTTCTGCCCGTTGAATGGCCAGATGGAAGTCATCTGGGGCGAGAAGGGCCAGTACTCGCTGATGCTGAACCAGTGGGATGTGATCTCCTGCCCGATCGGCGTGATGAGAGGGTTCCGCAACCCTAACGACCACGCCCTGGTCGTGTACTCGGTGGTCGGCGGCACCGACGAGGAGTGCGGCCGCATCGCCTGGCACCCGGACGTAGTGAAGGCAGCCGAGGCCACCGGTCTTGTCTATGGCAAGGACGGCTACATCACGGAAACGGAAGCGGACAAGGCGGAACACCGCGCCGCAGACTGAAGACGGCCGCGGGGTCGCTCAGGGTGCTTGCGCCCGGTAGCCTTCGGCGCTGGCCTGGGCTGCCGCAGATTCCGACCTTGGCCGAGTCCGGCTTTCCGGGCTATCGTTCCGAGACCATACAGGCGCTGTTTGCTCCGGCAGGCGCACCCGAGCCGCCACCTGTACGCCGAGATCCGTCGCATCCTGCCGAGCAGCGAAGTGCGGCAACAGGCGCGCGATCTCGGCTTCGAGGCCGTGGCGTGCCAGCCCACAGAACTCGCTGCCCGGGTCGCGGAAGATGTCCCGCGCTGGGCCGACGTCGCGACCAAGGCACGTATCCAGAGCGACTGAGACCGGGCGCCAATGTCCGTCTCCTCGCCAGGCAACAACCACTCTTTCAATCATCAGGAGCCGACCATCATGACATCTGCCTCCGCAGAAAGCGCGCTCGCGCCATCCGCATCAAACGCGCAATCGATTCCAGCCACCCCCGAGGCACTGCTGAACGCCGTGCTCAAAGCGAATTCCGGGACACACGACCCGCGCACCAGGACCATTCTTGATGCGCTTATCCGGCATGCGCACGCCTTCGCGTCAGAGGTCCAACTGACCTATGAGGAACTCCACCATGGCCTGGACTTCATGGTCCGCATCGGCCAGGCCACCGGACCGAAAAAGCACGAGGGCATCTTGCTGGCGGATATTCTCGGACTTGCCACACTGGTGCTTCTGATGGATGCCAAGGCCGTGCTTGCAGCGGGCGGCACCGAACCCGCGCTAATCGGCCCGTTCTGGCGCGCGAACCAGCCGGTTCGCGCCAACGGCGCGCACATCGCAACCCCGGACACCACGGGCGATCCGCTGTTCGTCCAGGGACGCGTCGTGTCGATCGACGGCACGCCGATCGCCGGCGCGCGCGTCGAGACGTGGCAGGCGGCGCCAAGCGGCCTGTACGAGAACCAGGACGAACACCAGGAGGACATGAACCTGCGTGCCGCGTTCGAGACCGATGCCGACGGGCGCTTCTGGTTCGAGAGCGTGCGGCCCTCAGGCTATGGCGTCCCGATCGACGGCCCCTGCGGCGACCTCCTGGCCCTGCAGAACCGCGACCACATGCGCCCGGCACATCTTCACTTCATCGCCATCGCACCAGGGCACAAGGTGCTGACCACGCAGATCTTCGATGCCCTGGATCCCTTTGCCTTCAGCGACGCGGCGTTTGGCGCCGTCGGCTCGCTGCTGCGCGATTTTGAGCCGGTCGATGGCGGCGGCTTCCGTCTCGATGTCGAACTGAAACTCGAACCGGGGGAGACACGCCTGCCCAAGCCGCCCTTGCCCTGAACTGCTTTCGACTCACGGAGATGTTGAACCTGCCCGCCCGGCGCCCTGCGACTTGGCGCCAAAGCCGCGGACCCTGACGTGCTCGCTCCGTAGTTCATTCAGGTCACGCGACCGCCAGCATTGGATGTCCACGCAATCGTGGCAGTGCTGGTGGTCGCCAGTCCGGCGCCATGCGCGGACGCGGCGGTCCGACCCGGCTTGTTCTTCCGGCGTCATGACCAAACGGCATCGTTCGATGCCGTCTGGCAAGAACCCCTGCCGACTCAGGGCACCAGCACGAAACGCTGGCGCGCGCCCCTGGCCTGCGCGGCCCACACTTGCCCGACATCCTCCAGCGGCGCGGTGACGATATCGATTTCCATGCGCCCTGCCGCGGTATGCCGGCATAGCTCGGCATAGGCCTGCGCCTGGACCTCGACGGGCGCGTGGTAGTAGGCAAAGCCCATGATGTCGAAGCACGCCTTGCGCGCCGCGGCGCCGGCAAAGGCAATGGTGGGCGCCACCGTGGTGCCGATATGGACCAGCCGCCCGCCGTGGCCAAGCGCCAGCAGCGCGGCCTCTGCCGGCGCGCCGCACAGGTAATCCAGCACGATGTCGACGTTGCCGTCGGCCGCGTTGCGGTAGGCATCCAGCAGGTCGCCGGGCTGGTCGAGCGGCACCACCGCATCCGCGCCAAGCCGGCGTGCGCGCTGCAGCGCCTGCACATTACGCCCTGCCGCGATCACGCGCCCGGCACCCAGCAGCTTTGCCGCGGCCACCGCCAGCAATCCCGAGATACCGGTCGCGCCGAGCACGAGCACGGTCTCGCCCGGCTGCATGCGCGCCCGCCACGACAGCGGCAGCCATGCCGCCAGGCCGGCGTTGCCGAGCGCGGCGGCGCGCTCGTCATCGATGCCGTCCGGCACCGGGAAGGTCAGCGCCGGATCCACCAGCGCGCGCTGCGCCATCGAGCCGAACGGCGCGACCGGTGCGTTGACGTTGAAGTAGACCCGTTGTCCATCCGCAAGCCGCCCCACGCCCTCGCGCCCGACGACAAAGCTGCCCGCCGCCGGCTTGATGTAGTGCCGGCCCTCGGCAATGGCCATGTCCAGCCGCGACAGCGCCGCGGCGCCTACGTCGACCACCACCTGCCCGCCGGCGGGGGTGGGATCGTCAAACTCCTGGTACACCGGCGCCCTGCCGGCGAGCGAAACCGCTCCTTTCATGTGCCTCTCCTTGTCCTTGATGTCCTTCTGGTCCGGGTCGATCTGCGACTTGGCACCGCCTTGTCAGCAGATTACAATGCAATCGATTGCACGACAAACGCGAAGCTGGCCGGCATCGAGGCCGATTCTAGAAACGGCCGCGGCCCGGCGTCCAATCCACTTTTTGGCGGCATCCCGATAACCAGAAGGTATGGCGAGCAGCCTGCCGCACATGGCACGACAGCGATGAGCAAACCCACCATCAAGCAGATCGCCGAGACATTGGACGTCCATCCTTCGACCGTGTCGCGCGTGCTCAACCCCGAGACCCGCCACCGCATCGGCGACGAACTGGTGGCGCGCGTGCTCAAGGCGGCACAGGACCTGCACTACTCGCCCAACCGCATCGCGGCGGCACTGCGCACGCGGCGCTCAGGCACCATCGGCGTGGTGGTGCCTGACATCGGCAGCCCGGTGTTCCCGCCGATCGTACTGGGCATCGAGAACGCCCTGTCCCGGCATCGCTATATTCCGATCGTGGCCAATGCCGGCGGCGACAAGGCGCGCCAGACCTTTATCGTCGACCAGCTGCTGGCGCGCCAGGTGGATGGCCTGATCCTGGCCACCGCCGAGCGCAATGACCCCGTGGTGGCGCATTGCCTGGCGCAGGGCGTGCCCATTGTGATGGTCAACCGCAGCGACGATGCGGGGCGCGTGTCGAGCGTGGTCGGCGACAACCGCCAGGCGATGGCGCTGGCCGTCGGCCACCTGCATGCGCTGGGCCACCGCCGCATCGGGCATGTTGCCGGGCCATCCAGCCTGTCGACCGGGCATGAACGCGAGGCGGGCTTCCTGCTGGCAGTGGCGGACCTGGGCCTGCCCGCGTCCCAATGCCCGGTGGAGCGTGCGCCGGCTTATACGGAAGACGCCGGCCAGGCCGCGTGCGCGCAGCTGCTGTCGCGGCGGCAGCGCATCACCGCGGTCGTGGCCGCCAATGATTTCCTTGCGCTCGGCTGCTATGCGGCCGTGCGCGCGGCGGGCGGCAGCTGCCCGTCGGACCTGTCCGTGGTCGGCCACAACGACATGCTGCTGATGCACGCGGTGTCGCCGGCACTGACCACCATCCGCGTGCCGTTCTACGAGATGGGCACGCGCGCGGCGGCGCTGATGCTGGGCGCGCTCGACGGCAGCATCGCCACCACGGCACGGACCCTGCTGACCCCCGAGCTGGTGGTGCGGGCATCAACCCGGCCCCTGTAAGGCGGCGCCATATGACTCCGCATTTTTTGTGCTCCACCGTGCAATCGATTGCACGATACGGCGAATACCCTGAGGCATGACCATGGATCTCCGACAGCTTCGCTATTTCAAGGTGCTGGCCACGCTGCAGCACTTCGGCCGCGCCTCGGCTGCGCTGCATATCGCACAGCCCGCGCTGAGCCGGCAGATCCGGCTGCTCGAGGAAGAGCTGGGCGTGCGGCTGCTGGAACGCCATGTGCGCGGCGCCACGCCCACGCCGGAAGGCCTGGTGTTGCTGGACCGCGCGTCCTTCCTGCTGCGCTATGCCGACCAGGTCAAGGTCGACATCGCCGACCTGGCGGCCTCGCCGCGCGGGCTGGTGGCGCTGGGACTGACCCCGGCACTGGCGCCGCTGCTGTTCATCCCGCTGGCCGAGGCGCTGCGCCAGCGCTATCCGGAAATCCGGCTGCGGCTGGTCGAGAACTTTGCGCCCGCACTACAGGATGCGTTGCTGCAAGGCACGCTCGACGTCGGGCTGCTGAGCGGGCCGGTGTCGAGCCCCGGGGTCTCGGTGGTGCCGCTGGTTGCCGAAAGCCTGTGCGCGATCGGCCCCTGGGGCGATGCGTCGCTGGGGGATGGGCCTGTGGACATTGAACAGCTGCAGGGCCTGCCTCTGATCCTGACCGGAGTGTCCAAGTCAGGCGTACGCCTGGCGCTGGAAGCGCTGGCGGCGCGCCAGGGGGTGGAGCTGCAAGTCACGATGGAGGTCGAATCGATCGAGGTGGCCCGGCGCCTGGTGGTGCGCGGGTTCGGCTGGACCGTGCACTTTGCCGCAGCGATACGCGACGAGCTGCAGGCGCAGCGTCTGCAGGCCTTGCCGATTCGTGGGCTGGAGTTGCATCGGATGATCGGCAATGCGGCCGCGCGGCCGCCGTCGCGGGCGACGCTGGCTGTGATGGAAACGCTCAGGGATGTTGCCAGGGAATTGGCGGTTGATGGGAACTGGCCTAATAGTCGGCTGTTGGGGGAGACCTTGGATAGTTAGTGGAGGCGCTTGGCGGGCGCGGCTGTGGGCAATCCACCTCGTCATGCAGACGCGCTACGGCGCTTGTTTTTGGGGAACCCGTGGCCACCACGCCATTGTGGTCGGTCATATCGCCAACCGTGATGATGCGGCGGGGGCTTATGTGCTGGCCTCGCCCATCCACGTCCAGACAACCAGCGCTTCGTCGGACGGCAAAAGCCCGAAGCGGATCATCGGCATCCCTTTTTGCCGCAGGATGCCGGACTTGCTGGCCACCCAATCCGCCTGAGGGTGTCCGGGCGGAAGCGAGGCGCGCCAGATGCCGGACAGAGGTGTGGTTTCGCCTGAGCGCACCGTGACCGGATCGCCGCTCTGCGTCGGCGGTGCGTTCACGCGGAAACGCACACCATCCAGCAGCCTGTCCCAGAAGGACACGGCTTCCTCGTCCGTCAGCGATGCCTGATCCGCAGCGCCGATGCGATTGGCCGCCACCTTCGTGTACATCTTGGCGCCGATCACCGCTGGATGCAGCGTCGTACGCTCCCTGCCAACAGCTTCCCACTCGAAGTCATGTGTGCCATCCGCACGGCGGACCAGCGATTCTTCCCCTTGCCAGACGCCGACCGTGCGCTTGCCCTCGCGCAGGGTCGTCAATTTCGGGTAGCGGCTACCCAGATACTTCCTTTGCTCGGCAATCGAAGTCAGCAGACCAGGTTCGCCGTCCACGCTGGCCAGCTTGTTGGAGTCCACGGAAAAGCTCACATCGGGCAGGCTGGGCAGCCGAATGCCTGCGCCAAAGATTTCCTGATAGCTGCCGGACGCGTCCGCGACGAAGCCGTGGTCGATGCAGACGCCGGGGGCCGTGGGAATGTCTGCGTTGTCGCGTGCTCGGATGCCACGCACCAGGGGGGCAAGTTCCTCGCCACCATAGAACCATTCAAATAGATTCTGCCCAGATACAACAAACGTATGTTTTCGCTCATTGCCATAGCTCTTTGCACTATCGCTGGGGAAATACCTGACCTCGATGGCCTTACTTGATGATCCCGCCCCAAAATAGGTAACCTCGGCTGTCTTATCTGCCGAAAGCACTTTAGCGCGATAGGCTTCCGCCACCTGCTTCAGCAGGCCAGCCGCGCCGACATTTGTCACGATTTTTCCCGGAAACTCCTGGAAGCCCCACAGCAACTCGGCTTCGACCGGGACTTCCATCACATAGCGGCCAAAGCACACCTGCTTGGTCTTGGCGAAAAGGGTCTGCAGGCGCGGCGACAGCGCAACGGGTTCCGACATCTTGTTCTCCGGATACGCAAACGATTGGCAGCCCGCGAGCAGCAGGCCAGCCAAGACCTTGGTGAAGCCGCGGCGGGTCATTGGCCCCACCATGTCGCAGTGTTGGCAATCTTGATGATCGAATACAGCGCGCTCGCCAGCACCTGGTCATTCTGATAGCTGCCCTGATGCTCGTAGCCAGTTTGCCGGAATAGCGCACCGCGCACGGCTTCGGCGGACGCCTTGGCAGGCACCGTCTGGTCACCTGCGTCTACCGGCGGCTCCAGCCGTAAGGTGAGCGGCTGGTTGCTTCTGGTACGCACCACGATGCGGCCCTCGGCATCCTCGCTTTCGAACGTCCACGTAAGCGGGTCGCCATGCGGTGCCAGATCGGTGATGTCCACCCGCCAGGTTACGCTGCCATAGGATTTCTGCGAACTGTCTTCGCCGTAGCTCGCATAGGTCGTGGGGTGATACAGGTCCTTGATGTTCTTGTGGAATTTCTGAGCATCCGCAATCCTTTCCAGTGAAAACTTGTATGGGTCTAAACCTTCATACTTCTTGCCCGCCGGATTGATCCAATCCGGATTCAGCAGCCGCCACCAGCACTTCGGATTGCGCGTGTAGATATCGTAGACCGGGTCGCCCACCGCCATCGGCGGCGCAGGCTTGTCCACGCCCAGCTTCTGATGCAAGTCCAGATCGCTCAGATACGCCTTCAACGGTGCATCCGAGGTAATCGGCAGCGCCATGGCCTGCCGGTAGTCGCCGGTCTGCAGACGCAACCATCCTCGCGGATAGGAGGCGGTCGGCAGCAGCTCCAGCGGCCCCGAGGCATTGGCAAATACCGCCGTCACTTCCTTGCCCGTTCTGCCCATCACATTGCGGGCAATGTTCCCAACCAGATTGTCCTGCACGTCGGACCCTGTACGCACGCGCTTGTAGGCCGCCCCGGCCCCGAGCGCAGGCTGGACGCTATGGTAGACGCCGAGAATCTTGTCCTGCGCGTTGCCGTAGTCCGGATGCAGCAGTGCGCGAGCCACCAGGCCACCCATCGAGTGCGTGACCACGATCACCTTTTTGCACTGCCGCCCGTTGGCCGTGTACATCCCGATGATTTCGTCGATGCGCCTGGCCAGCTTCTTTGCGGACGTGCCATTGCTTTCCAGCCAGTTGTAGCCCATCGCGTAGACCGGATACCAGCAGTTCGCCACGCGCAGGACATCGGCCTCGGTCAGCGCATCGCCGGCGCCGCCCCAATAGGCGGGGGTGACGCCCAGCACTTCCACCTTCCTGCCCTTCTTCCAGGTCGGCGAGAGTTCCCCGGCCACCAGCATGTCGTTCAGGTGAGCCTCCATGAGCTTGATCACCTCGCCGTAGGTCTCGAACATGACTTCGCTCCAGCCGCGCCAGCGCGCCTTCTGCGCGGCGGTGGCCTCGTGCTTGCCGCGCCTGGCCTTCCACTGCTCGGCGGCAGGCGGCAGTGGCGCACTCATCAGCAAGCCGATATCGGGCAGCCCATCGGGGACGTTGCCGTGCCGCTTGTCCGAATTGACCGTCTCTTTGCCGGTCATGTCGAACCTTCCGGCGTCCTCGGTGATCTCGTAACGGTCCGGATTGCCGCAAGACACCCGTGTTGCACGCGAAGCGCCTTCTGCGGAGCGAAGGCGATGTTATCCGCAAGAAATGCTTTTCAAGTACTAGTGATGGCAATCTCTATCGGAAGACCGGCAAATTTAGACAATTCCTAGCCACCATGCAGCGCATTCCGCTGCCGCCTGCAGACCTGTCTGCCTGGGTACGACACCCGACCGCATGGCGCCAAGCCAGTCAGCCCACTAGAAGACGTGCTTGATCCCCACCATCGTCCCAAACTGCGACCCACCCGGCCTGGGGTTGGACCCCGCCGCCCCGGCACTGACTGACTGGGCAAGCTGCCCACCGTTATCGATGAATCCAGCCGTGGCATAGACCGAAGTCCGCTTGGAAAACGCATAGGCACCACGCAGCGCATACAGCATGGCCTTGTTGGCGCTGTCATGGAACTTGAGGTAATAGACCTGCCCGGCCAGCGTGAAGGCCGGCGTGATGTCGTAGGCGATGCCGCCATACCAGAGCTCGCTGCGCGGCGTCGCGCTGCCTTCGTTGTCGCGGCGGATCACGCCCACGCCCAGCTTGGCGCGCGACAGCATTACATAGCCGCTCAGCGACAGGCGGTCATCGGTCAGCGACTTGTTGCCAAGCCCGCCGAACGCGCCCGGCCCGCCGCGCAGCGAGTCATAGGCAGCGGTGACGCCCCAGCCCTTGTGCTCATACTGGATCAGTGCCGACCATTCCCGGCAGGCAGACTTGCTGGCAGGATTCTCGCCCGCGCAATTGGTGCCGGCCGGGCTGGGGCCGGCGTTGACCGCATCGCGCCCGAAGCTGTAGGTGGCGCCGACGGTCAGGCCGCCGAAGGTGCCCTTGTAGGCCAGCGCGTTGTCGGCACGCGTATTCGGCAGGTAGCTGTCGAGCGACGCCGCGCCGTACACGTTGGGGCCGAGGATGTCCGAGTCCAGGTTGGCCCAGAACAGCATGGTGTACTGCCGCCCCAGCGACAGCTGGCCCCACTTGCCGCTCAGCCCCGCCAGCGCCTGCCGCCCGAACAGCCGTCCGCCCTGGTTGGCACCGCCGGTATCGGGGGCGAAGCCGGACTCCAGCACGAACACGCTCTTGAGCCCGCCGCCCAGGTCCTCGGTGCCGCGCAGGCCCCAGCGCGACGGCACGGTGCCGGTGAGGGTCGGCATGCGCACCAGGCTGTCGCCGCCCGCTCCGACCTTGTTCACGTATTCCACGCCGGTATCGATCACGCCGTACATCGTCACGGACTGCGCCGCGGCCAGCGTCGGGCCAAGCGCAAGCAGCGCGGCCCCCATGGTTCCGATCTTCATTGCTGTCTCCTCCGTGGGTCTTTCTTGTCGTTGTGGTGGTACGCGGCCGCCGCCCTATGCAGCCGTGGTGCTGTAGCGCTGGTGAATGTTGTTGAGGCTCCGGTAGGCACCGGCAAACTCACGCAGCTCCAGCGACAAGGCCAGGTAGCGGCGCCGGTATGGCTCGGCGAAATGCGCGGTCAAGGTATCGAACAAGGCGCTGACGGTGCGGTCGAGCACGTCCTGCGAGCGCCCCGCCGCGACCGCCAGCGTCACGTGCACGAAGGCATCGTCGCTGCTGCCGTCGGCCATGCGGTAGGACTCCAGGCATAGCGCGCGCGCACGGATGCCGCCCAGCGGAAACGCGCCGTCCTGCGCGATCAGGACCGCGCTCAGTCCGGCCAGCAAGGCATCGATACGCGCAACCGGCGCAAGGTTGCGGGTGTATTCGACGATCAGGTGCGGCATGCGTGTTCCCTCCACTGCGCTTGCGGCGCCGCTGGCTAGCGCGCCTTGCGTGCGGCAAAGCCGCCGTCGGCATGGACCACCTTGCCGTCGACCATCGTCAGCACCGAACGGATGCGGTGGATGTCTTCAATGGGGACGGTCAGGTAGGGCTTGTCGAGCACCGCCAGGTCGGCCAGCTTGCCGGCCTCCAGCGTGCCGCGCGAATCCTCGTCGAATGAAATCCACGCCGCGTTGGCGGTGTACAGCCGCAGCGCTTCCAGCCGCGACAGCCGGAAGTCCTCCTTGCGCCTGACTTCCTTGCCGATCGAATAACCGCCGACGTGGAACTCCAGCGCGCGCCAGACGCCGGGGATGCCGATGCGCGTCGCATCCGTTCCGCCCGCCACCTTCAGCCCGTGCTGCAGCGCCAGGCGCACGGGCGGCGCGGCCTCGGCCACATGGTGGTCGTTGGCGTGGCCGATGGCGCCGGCCTCGAAGTACGGCCCCATCTGCACCGTGTAGGAGAGCCCAAGCGCCTTCATGCGCCGGAACGTCTCCGGCTTGCCGGTATTCAGGTGGGCCATGGCCCAGCGCAGCCTGCCCAAATCATGGCGCTTGCCCACTTCCTCGAAGACATCGAGGATCGCGCTGGCGGCGTCGTCGGTATAGGCGTGGATCTCGACCGGATAGCCGCGGCTGGCGGCGAACGTTGCCACCTTGAGCAGTTCCTCGCGGTCCTTCGCCGACGGCTGGAATCCAGGCCCCATCTTCACGCCGTCGTCCATGCCGAACACCAGCATCTCGCCCGGGCCGAGGAAGCGCAGCTTGCCGTCGCCCAGGCGCGGCGGCAGGTAGGCCAGCGTATTGCGGAACCATTCGGCCTCGTTGCCAGCGACCATGGTCGGGATGCGGTAGCCGACCCGCAGCGACAGGCTGTCCTCGCGCCACAACGCGTACAGCGGATCGTAGGCCGGGCCCGGTCCCGCGGTGGGGTCGATCAGCGCGGTGACGCCGAGGCTGTTAAGGCGGCTGAAAAAGGACTGCAGGCTGGCCTTTGCGTCGACCTGGCTCTGCGCCAGGATGCGGCCGAACAGCGCCGACAGCGGCCGGATCGCGCCGAAGATCCGGCCGGTGGGGCGCCCTTCGCTGTCGCGCTCCACGCGGATGCCCGGCGGCAGCGCATCCGGCTGGTCGAGCTTGAGTGCGTCGATCGCCCTGGCGTTGACCAGTGCATAGTCGTACAGGTACTGCACATAGGCCGGATTGTCAGGCAGCAGCGCGGTCAGCTCGGCAGGGGTCGGCGCGCGCTTCTCGGTGAACTGGTCGGGGTGCCAGGAACCGGTCACGGCCACCCATTTGCCGGGGCCGCGCGCCAGCGCGGTCTTGCGCAGCTGCTCCAGCCCCGCGGCCAGGCTGGTGGTCTCGCCTTCGTACCAGTAGGTCTCGAAGGCATAGCTCTGGCCGCCGCGGATGGCGTGGATATGGGTGTCGATCAGGCCGGGGATGACCGTGCGCCCGCCCAGGTCGATCACCTCCGTGCGCGGGCCGGCCAGGCGCCGGATGTCCCGGCTGCTCCCCACCGCGGCAATGCGGTCGCCGCGGATGGCAAGGGCCTGCGCCACTGTGTCCGTGGCGTTCATGGTGAGTACCGTGCCATTGACCAGGATCCGGTCGGCATGCGCGCCGGCTTGCGCCTGCGCTCCCGAAGCCGCCACCAGGCAGCCCACCGCCATGGCATGCGCCAGGGCCCGTGCAATGCAACGCATATCGATGTTCCCTTCGTGCAGGAGAGGTGGCGCCCGGCCCCCCGGGCGCCGTGGCGGCGTTACTGGCCCGGCTGTGCGCCCGAGCGCTTGACGATGGGCTCGAGCTTGGCGATGTCGGCGGCGATCAGCTTGTCGAAGGCAGCCGGCGTCGAGGGCTTGGCCTCGGCGCCTTGCGCAATCAGCTTCTCCTTGGTCGCCGGCGCGCTGAGCGCTTGCTGCATCGCCGTGTTCAGGCGGGCGACGACATCCTTGGGCGTGCCCGCGGGCGCCAGCACGCCGAACCAGGCATCGAAGACATAGCCCGGCACGCCCGCTTCGGCGATGGTGGGCACGTCCGGCAGCGACGGCACCCGCGCCGCCGTGGCCACGCCCAGGATGCGCAGCTTGCCGTCCTTGACGAACTGCAGCGCGGTGATGGACGGCGCGAAGAACATGTCGACGCGCCCGCTCATCACATCGGTGATCGCCGCCGGCGCGCCCTTGTACGGGATATGCCGGGTCTGCACGCCTGCGGTCACGTTGAACAGCTCGCCGCTCAGGTGCGAAGAGCTGCCGCTGCCCGCCGAGCTGTAGGTGACGGAATCCGGCTTGGCGCGCGCAGCCGCGAGCAGGTCCTTGAGCGTGCGGTAGGGGCTGGAGGCGCTGACCACCAGCAGGTAGGGCATGGTTGCCACCGTGGAGATGCCCTTCAGGTCGCGGGTGGTGTCGTACGGCAGCTTGGGATAGAGCGTGGGATTGACCGCATGCCCGGCGGAGGTCAGCAGCAGCGTGTAGCCGTCCGCGGGCGCCTTGGCCACCACCGCGGTGCCGATGGTCCCACCCGCGCCGGGGCGGTTGTCCACCACGATCTGCATGTTCGAGCTGGTGCCGATCTCGGCGCTGACGATGCGTGCGAGCAGGTCGGTGGCGCTGCCGGCAGCAAACGGCACGATCATGCGGATCGGCTTGTCGGGATACGCTTCGGCTTGCGCCGCGCCGTGCAGCAGCGGCAGGCAGAGCGCGGTGGCAAGCGCCGCGCGCAGGATGTTCTGGAATTTCATTGGGGTACTCCTGGAATCGTGGGGGATGGCCTGACGTGCGCCGTGCTCAGAAGACATGGCGCATGCCCAGCGCAACGGTCTGCGGATCGGCGCCGGCGGAAATGCCCAGCTCATTGATCGCAAAGTCGTAGGTGGCATTCTTCTTGTTGAAGATGCGGCTGTAGAAGCCAAACACCGAGGTGCGCTTGGACAGCGGGTACTCATAGCCCAGGGTGGCCTGGACCGCGCCGGTATCCGCTCCGCTGCGGAAGAAGCCGACAGTCTCGGTGGCGTTGCCACGGCCGTTGCCGGCCACGCCGACGCCGGCGCGCAGGCTGCCTGTCCACAGCTTCTGCACCACCGACGCGTAGTAGGCATCGCGCTTCAGGTCGCCGGTGGCGGTGCGGTAGTGCAGCCGCTCATAGATGGCCGAGACCTTGGTGGTCGGGAACTGGTACGACAGCCCGATCTTCATGCCTTCGTCGTCGCGTCCCGCGGTCTGGTAGTTGTTGTGGCGCTCATAGGCCAACACGACATTGAGCGGGCCGTTGTCATAGGCCCCCGCGAACGACCACAGGCTCGGGTTGCGCGGCACCGTAATGCGCTCTTCGTTGATACCCCAGGTCACGCCGCCGCTGAAGCCGTTCCACTTCGGGCTGCGGTAATGGACACTGTTCTTCTGGCGGCGATCGAAGGCGCTGGTGTCCTGGACATTGTCGGAGGTCGGGGTCGAGCCATTGCCGATCAGCGCCATGTAGCCGGCCGTGGTCGGATAGAACGGATCGTAGGACGAGGTGGCTTCCAGGTAGGGCGTGGTCCAGTTGCCCATGAAAAAGCTGCCAGCTGAGCCGGCCAATCCAATGCGGGTGTTGCGGCTGGCCAGTTGCCCGCTGCCCGTATCCAATGAGATATTGCTCTCGATCTGCCAGATCGCCTTGAGGCTGCCATACAGCGATTCCTCGCCGCGCATGCCGAAGACCGAGCGGTTGTTGGTCAGCCGGCCGGTGCCGCCCAGCTTGGTGCCGTCGGACGCCGTCGACGCATCGGAATACTCCATCGATGTATTCAGCCGGCCATAGAGCGTGACGTTGCTCTGTGCGAAAGCGCCGGTGCAGCAGGCCGCAAGCGCCGCAAAGGCAGCGCCCGCAAGGGGGTTCTTCATGTTGTCTCCAGTGTCTTGCGCCTGTCCGAACCGATACGGGGATGCCTGCCCCGCCCTGTGCACGAAACTGCGGGCAACAACGACCCCTGCCCCATTTACGGCATCAGCATCTGGTGGATTCTTGGTGGCGCTCTTTTAGTGCGGCGGATTTACGCGACCATTCAGCGTGAGGGGATTCTAGAAATGGCGAATCACAGCGTCCATTCGCATTTTCTTTTCGTCACCATACCGATTTGTTATTGGAATACCGGGCCCGCGCCACGCCTTGCCAGTGCCGCAAAAGCCGACGCTGTCGGGCTTGAGCATAGGTACTTGGGGACGTGCCTGGTAGCGGGTGTGGCTGTACCACTGCGTTCCAGGCATAGGACGCTGGACGCCGGAAGCCGTGCGCTATGCCGCGCACTCCCTGGCGCGGCCGCAGGCACCCATGACCGCTCGTCGCGCTCAATAGCTTGTGGATGTGCCGCATGGCACCCGCCGCATCAGAACGTATAGCCGAGCGCCAGGTAGAGAAAGCGCGTGTTGTGTCCGCCAACGGCCTTCAGCGTGCGGCTCTCGTCCACGTACACGGCGCCGCCATTGACCAGCACATGCCGGCTCGCCTGCCATGCAACATCCACGGAGAGCTGGCTGCTGCTGTACTGGCCGGAGCGGCCCGCGGTGCCGGGAACCGGGATGCCCGCCGAGGTGTAGACCGCGTCGTGCGTGGTTGCCCGCCAGATGAAGTCACAGGCGAAGGTCAGCTTGATTCCGGCCGCAGGGATCAGCGTCAGCGACGGCTGGATATCCAGCACGTTGGAGGCGCCGATCAGGCCGGCCTGGTTGAAGTAGGCCAGCTTGGGAAACAAGCCGTTGTAGGTGCCGATGGTGCCGTCGTGCGGATTGCGGTCACCGCTGCCCATGGTCGCCTTGATGCCTGCGCGCGGGTGCCAGGCCGAAGCTGCAAAGGTGTACCCGGTATCGGTCGAGAAGCCCCATGCGCGGATCTGCTGCGAGGCCAGGCTGCCGAACTGGAACAGCGCCTCCCAGTCCCAGTCCCAGCGTCCATGACGGCCGGACAGGCGGCCGCCGAGTGAATGCCGCCGCTCCGCGCCGCTGCCATCGCTGAACAGCGCGCGGTCATTCTCGAAGCCGAGGTAGTAGAGATCGGCGGAGGTTGCCGGCAGGACAGCCGCCGGCATCGTCGCATAGACACCCCAGAAGCCCTGTGCCTGGTTGGGCCGGTCGTCGAAACTGCCGTCCTTGAGCAGCGCGGGACGCGTGGCGAAGGCATCCACCCGCGCGCTGCCCAGGCTTGAGCCGAGCCTCACTCCGTCGAAGGCGCGCCGCACATTGGGGGCATCGCGGATCGAAACCAGGCGCTGCGCGCCGAACGCCATTTCCTGCCGGCCCACGCGCACCAGCAGCGGGTCCTGCGCGGGCGCCGGGAGCGGCACGCGCAGGTCGACGAATGCCTGCTGCACATCGAGCTGGTCGACATAGGGCGGCGTGGTGACGTCCTTGCCCATGGCCAGCTGGTTGCCCAGCTGCACGAACGCGCGCAGGGATTCACCGGCATGCAGGTCGGCAGGCATGCAGCAGCGCGCGGTGCATCAGGTAGCCATCGCCACGCGGACCCGGCACGCCGAAATTGCTGGCCGAGTAGTCCTCAAAGCGCTCGCGGATCTCTCCGCCGAAGCTCGCGAACCAGCCAGGACTGCCAAGCGGCACATACTTGGCCGGATCCCAGAAACCCGTGCGCATGGCCGGATCGCCCAGGTAGCGATAGTCCTCGTCATAGCGCAACAGCTTGAACGGGGGCGGCACGCCCGGCGGGGAAGGCAGCGGCTGCGCGCTGGCGCCGCCGACGGCGGCGAGCAGCAGGAGTGCGACGGGCAGGGCTGCCCAGGGACGGCGCGAACCGGCGGGGCTGCAAGGGGAACATGCCTTCCATCGGGCCATCGGGCACCTGGCTGCGGGAAATGGCCGGCATACGAAGTACACGATGGCACGGAGCGCACGGGTGCGCACCGAATGCCGGCGGCCGGATACGGACCAATATGGACGATCCCGCAGGCAGATTCAAACCCGATCCCGCCCCATGCGCGCCCAAAAACAAGAAAGGGCCGGATGGCCCTTTCTTGCTGCAAGCATGATCCGCGGATCAGCCAGCGAAATTCTTGCCGGCGAAGTCCCAGTTCACGACATTCCAGAATGCCTCGACGTACTTCGGGCGGGCATTGCGGTAGTCGATGTAGTAGGCATGTTCCCACACGTCGCAGGTCAGCAGCGCCTTGGCGTCGGTGGTCAGCGGGGTGGCGGCGTTGGAGGTGGACACCAGGTCCAGCGAGCCGTCGGCCTTCTTGACCAGCCAGGCCCAGCCCGAACCGAAGGTGCCCACGGCGGTCTTGGTGAACTCTTCCTTGAACTTGTCGAACGAGCCCCACTTGGCGTTGATGGCATCAGCCAGCGCGCCGGTCGGCTGGCCGCCGCCGTTGGGCTTCATCGAATCCCAGTAGAAGGTGTGGTTCCACACCTGGGCAGCGTTGTTGAAGATGCCGCCCGACGACTTCTTGACGATCTCTTCCAGGGTCGAGTTCTCGAACTCGGTGCCCTTGATGAGGTTGTTCAGGTTGGTGACGTAGGTCTGGTGGTGCTTGTCATGATGGAACTCCAGCGTCTCCTTGGAGATATGCGGAGCCAGGGCATCATGCGCGTACGGGAGCGGGGGGAGCTTGTGTTCCATTGTTCTGTCTCTGTGGGTTGGGGTTGTGGGTCCGGAATTGCCGATTGTAGGGGACTTGCAAGACCCGCGCAAACCGCGGGACAAAGCCCCCTGCTCCGATGTTAGTTTGTCCTGGCAGGGGTTTCCGGGGGGATTTTCGCCCGGATTGCCTGAGCGTTTCGCGCCCGCCGCGGCATCGCGAATGGGAGGCGTTCCCGGGCCGCGCAGGCGCTCAGAAATCCGGCAGCTTGGCCTGCACGCCGGCAATCGACAGGTCGGCCACGCCCTCGGCCAGGTGCGCTTCGAGCACGCTGCCGGCGCGGATCTCGGCGGGCGATCGCAGCGCGCGTCCGCGCTGGTCCAGCAGCACCGCATAGCCGCGTTCCAGCGTGCGCTGCGGCGCCAGCAACTCGAGCGCGCCGGCGCTGCGCGCCAGGCGCTGGCCGGCGCGCTCGTGCTGGCGCACGGCGGCGGCCTGCAGGCGTTGCCACAGGCGGGCCACGTCGGCGTGGGCGGCGCTGGCATCGGGACGGCACGCGCTCCAGCGCATCGCCAGCAATTGCTGGCGGTGGCGCTGCGACACCACCGTGTCGCGCAATGCCGAGCGCAAGTGTCGCGCCAGATTGTCGACGCGCGCGCGCCGCTCCTGCAGCTGCGCCTGCGGGCTGCGCACGCGCCGCGCCAGCCAGTCCAGGTGCTGCGCGCGCAGGTCCAGTCCGCGCCGCATGCACTGCGTGAGCGCGTCGCGCGCACGCATCGCCTGTGCCAGCAGGTGCGCGCGATCCGGGCTGACCAGCTCGGCCGCGCCGGTCGGCGTGGGCGCCCGCACATCGGCGACAAAGTCGGCGATGGTGAAGTCGGTTTCGTGGCCCACGCCGGAGATGACCGGCAGCGCGCAGCGCGCAATCGCCTGCGCCACCACCTCTTCGTTGAACGACCACAGGTCTTCGATGCTGCCCCCGCCGCGGCACAGGATCAGCACGTCGCACTCGCGCCGCGCGCTGGCCGCATCGAGCATGTCGGCGATCTTCTGCGCCGCGCCCGCGCCCTGCACCGGTACCGGATAGATCAGCACCGGCACATGCGGCGCGCGCCGGCGCAAGGTGGTCAGCACATCGCGCAGCGCCGCCGCCTGCAGCGAGGTGACCACGCCGATGGTGCGCGGATGCGCCGGCACCGGGCGCTTGCGCTCCGGCGCGAACAGGCCTGCCTGCGCCAGCTTTTCCTTCAGGCGCAGGAAGGCTTCGTACAGGTTGCCCAGCCCGGCCCGGCGCATTGCCTCCACGCCCAGCTGCACCTCGCCACGCGCCTCGTACATGGTGACCACGGCGCGCACCTCTACCGCCTCGCCCTCGCGCGGCTGGAAGTCGACATGCTGGTTGCGCCCGCGGAACATCACGCAGCGGATCTGCGCGCGTGCATCCTTGAGCGAGAAATACCAATGCCCGCTGGCGGCGCGCGTGAAATTGGAAACCTCGCCGCGCACCCAGGCCAGCGGAAAACTGCGTTCGAGCAGCCTGGCGATTGTGTGGTTCAGCTCACCGACAGGGATGACGTCGCGGCCGCTGCGCAGCGTGGTGGAGGAAGGGTCACGCGAAAAATTCGGCAAGTCTGGCATGGCGCACTGGTGGCAAGCGGCGTGAATGGGACATGTCCACAGCATAACCTCTATGTCAAGGGGGTAGGGCTGATGCCGGCGGCCTGCCCCGAAAGGCGCATGGGTTCGTGCAACCCTTTGATTCTTATGAGCTTTACGCGTAAAACAAAAATTAGGCAATATAACCAATTCTCTTTTGCATCAATCACTTACAAAGCGCCCGGCAGGCTTGTTCACAAAGTTATCCACAGCTTCTCTGGATAAAACGGGCCGTAAACCACACTTTTCCAGCGTAAGTGGCCCCAACCCCGCTTGCGGTCCCATGGAAAGCGACCAACCCGGCGCGTGGCGTATCGGAGCATTGCCGGCCGTCCGCGGCGCAGCGTCCATGCTGCATTTGCACAATTTCTGGGCAGGACCCTGGGAGGCTATAAAAATCAATGGGTTAACCCGCTTCTCCCGGATTTGTCCACAGGCCGTCCACAATGCTCTCCCTGCGGAATGTGGAAAAACCCGATTTCTGTCCTGCCTGCTGCCCCATCGACCGAGCGCAGCGCTGATACACCCGTTTGCCTGTTTTTTAAGCAACCCATGGTGCTGCCTTATAAATCAATAACTTAGATGACCTCTCAGGCAGCTTTCCACAAGCGCTCCACAATCCTGTCCCGGCGCTGTGTGGAAAGCCGCACTGGACGGTGCGCCAGCACACCGACGCGCCTCGTCAGGTTGTGGAAATCGGTGCCTGGCGGCGTGCACCATGCGCCGCAGGGCTTGCGGCAGGCATTTGCACAAAAATTAGGCAGGAACATCTTTACCCTTATGGATCAATGTGTTAGCACGCTTGTCAGGCGGCTTTCCACAATCGATCCACAACACTGTCCCGCTTTGCTGTGGAAATGGACCGGCACGAGCGATGCGTGGCCGAGACAGCGCCGGGTGCCGTCTTGCCGTGCGACAGGGCGCAGGTTAGAGTGGCGCCTGATTTTTCAGAGCAATGCCGGAGCGCGCGCCGCCAGCGGCCAGACGCGCATCAAGGCATGCCGTCCAGGTGGTTTGGGGTTTTGTTATTCGGTTGTCGATCCCGGGGGTCCAATTGTTTTCCATCATTCAAGCGGCCGGCTGGCCGATCTGGCCGCTGTTGCTCGCCTCGGTCATCGCGCTGGCGCTGATCGTCGAACGTTTTCTTACCCTCAAGCGCAGCAAGGTCCTGCCCGCCAGGCTCTATGAAGAGGCGCTGGCGGCCGCGCAGCAGCGCCGCGCCACGCCGGAAGTGGTCAACACGCTTGAGCAGAACTCGCCGCTGGGCCGGGTGCTGGCCGCCGGGCTGCGCCACGTGGTGCTGCAGCCGCACACCTCGCGCGATGCCGCCAAGGACGTGGTAGAGGAAGCCGGCCGCGTGGTCGCGCATGAGCTCGAGCGCTACCTGAACGCGCTCGGCACGATCGCCTCGGTGGCGCCGCTGATGGGCCTGCTGGGCACGGTGATCGGCATGATCGAGATCTTCGGCAGCCAGGGCGGCACCGGCGCCAGCCCTGAACAGCTGGCACACGGCATCTCGGTGGCGCTGTACAACACCGCCTTCGGCCTGATCGTGGCAATCCCGGCGCTGATCTTCTGGCGCTACTTCCGCCGCCGCGTGGATGACTACGTGGCCGAGCTGGAATTCCGCGCCACGTCGTTCCTCGACGCAATCCTGCCGCAGCGCCGCGCCTGATCGCCGAACGGAACGAACGCCATGCACTTCCGTTCCCGCCAGCGGCGCGAAGAGCCGGAGATCAACCTGATCCCGCTGATCGACGTGCTGCTCGTGATCCTGATCTTCCTGATGATCACGACCACCTACTCGCGCTTTACCGAGCTGCAGATCCAGCTGCCCACCGCCGACGCCGAGCGCTCCCAGCAGCGGCCGCAGGAAATCGTGGTGTCGGTGTCGTCGCGCGGGGTCTACTCGGTCAACAGGCAGGTGATGGAGCAGAAGGACGTCACCAGCCTGGCCGACCAGCTGCGCGCCGCCTCGGGCACCAGTGCCGGCGGCCAGCCGCCGGTGGTGATCGTCAATGCCGACGCGCAGGCCAGCCACCAGGCCGTGATCAACGTGATGGAGGCCGCGCGGCTAGCCGGGCTGTCGCGCCTGACCTTCGCCACGCAGAGCGCGCAGCCGCGCTGACCCCGGGCGCCGTGGCGCATGCGGCCGGCGGGCTTGCCGCATGCGCTGTGCAATGCCCATAATGGTTGAGCCGCCCGCGCCCCCAGGGAGCGAAGCCGCGGGCGCACTACAATCCCATCCCAACCACCGACTCCACCGCCCGCCGCGCCCATGCCCGTTCCCCGACATGCCCTTGCCGACTTCGTGACCGCCCAGTGGCAACGCCGCGGCTGGTTCGCGTGGGTGATGCTGCCGTTCTCGCTGCTGTTCGGGCTGATCGCGCGGGTGCGCCGCCATGGCTACCAGCGCGGCTGGTTCAAGTCGACGCGGCTGCCGATGCCGGTGGTGGTGGTCGGCAACGTGACCGTGGGCGGCACCGGCAAGACGCCGGCGGTGATCGCGCTGGCACAAGCGCTGACCGAGGCGGGGCTGCGCCCCGGCGTGGTGTCGCGCGGCTACGGCGTGGAACTCAAGCACCCGCGCCGCGTGAAGCCGACATCAAAGGCGTCCGACGTAGGCGATGAGCCGCTCCTGATTGCGCGCGCCACCGACGTGCCGGTCTGGGTCTTCCCCGACCGCGCGCTGTGCGCGCAGACCATGCTGGTATCGCACCCGGGCGTCAATGTGCTGCTGCTCGACGATGGCCTGCAGCACTACAAGCTGCAGCGCGACTTCGAGATCGTGATGTTCGACTCGCGCATGGGCGGCAACGGCCTGCTGCTGCCGGCCGGCCCGCTGCGCGAGCCGCTTTCGCGCCCGCGCGACGCGACCCTGATCAACGACCCCAACTTCCGCGCCACGGCCGACCGCCCCGGCATGTACGGCATGCGGCTGGAGCTGGACGATGCCTGGCAGCTGGCCGACCCCACCATGGCGCGGCCGGTCAGCGCCTTTGCCGGCCGGCGCGTGCTGGCCGCGGCCGGCATCGGCAACCCCGAGCGCTTCTTCGCCAGCCTGCGCGGCGCGGGCCTGACACCGAAGACGCTGCCGCTGCCGGATCACTATGACTTTGTCGCCGACCCGTTCGCTGACAATCCCGACGCGCTCGACGCCGACGTGATCCTGATCACCGAGAAGGATGCCGTAAAATGCGAGCGCTTCGACGACCCGCGCATCTGGGTCGTCCCCACCAGGCCCGTGATCGATGCCGGCCTGATCGAAAAAATCCGCCGCGCCGTGCTGGCGCAAATCAAACCCGCGCCGACCGCGCCGGCAACCACGCCCGGCGCCGCAGGGCGCAACGAGGAACACCGAGATGGACAACCGGCTGCTTGAAATCCTGGTCTGCCCGCTGTGCAAGGGCAAGCTGGAATACGACCGCGCCGCGCAGGAGCTGATCTGCCACGCCGACAAGCTGGCGTACCCGATCCGCGACGGCATCCCCGTGATGCTGGCCGACGAGGCCCGCCAGTCGGTGCCGGGCCGCGTGGTCAACCCGGACGCCCCCGCCTCCGGCAACTGAGTGCGCGCCATGACCGTCCCGGCGTTCACTGTCGTCATTCCCGCGCGGCTCGCTTCGACGCGCCTGCCTGACAAGCCCCTGGCCGATATCGGCGGGCGCCCGATGATCGTGCGCGTGGCCGAACGCGCGCATGCGTCGTCGGCGCAGCGCACCGTGGTCGCCACCGATGCGCCCGCGGTGGCGCAGGCCTGCGCCGCGCACGGCATCGAAGCCGTGCTGACCCGCGCCGACCACCCTTCCGGCACCGACCGCCTGTCTGAAGTTGCCGCCCAGCTGGGCCTGGCCGACGACGCCATCGTGGTCAATGTGCAGGGCGACGAGCCGCTGATCGAACCGTCGCTGATCGACGAGGTGGCGCTGCACCTGGCGCACCACGCCGACTGCGCCATCGCCACCGCGGCGCATCCGCTGCAGGACATCGCCGAAGTCTTCAATCCCAATGTGGTCAAGGTGGTGTGCGACGCCGCCGGCCGCGCCCTGTACTTCTCGCGCGCGCCGATCCCGTGGGCGCGCGATGCCTGGTCGGGCGTGCCGGCCGTGCCCGCGGCGCTGGCACAGGTGCCGCTGCCCGGCATGCCGGTGCTGCGCCATATCGGGCTGTACGCCTACCGGGCGGGCTTCCTGCGCCGCTTCCCGACGCTGGCGGCGGCGCCGCTGGAGCAGACCGAGGCGCTGGAGCAACTGCGCGCCATGTGGCATGGCGAGCGCATTGCGGTGTTGCAGACCAGCGCCGCGCCGGCCCCCGGGGTCGACACCCCGGCCGACCTGGAACGGGTGCGCGCGCTGTGGGCGCAGTCGATGGCCCAGGAAGGGCCCTGACCCAACCGCGGGAAAGTGACCCGCGCGGGCGCCTGCCCGCTCAGGTTCATACAGCTGCAACCTGAACCAGGGGGCGGATTTCGGGCCGATTTGGCGCCGCCTCATGGCATAATGCTTGCCGATACAGAGCCGCCCGGCCGGCATGCGCAAGCGTGCCGCCGGCCAAGGCTCGGTGGGGAGATAAAGATAGAGCCCGTCCGGTGTGCCGCGCCGCCATCCCCCTGGCAGCCGCCGCCGGCCGTATGCGTGGGTACGCCTGAGCAGTGCCCGCGCTGAACGCAGTCAGAACGCATCAGGACCGCAGTAAGTCCTGCGTCAAGTTACGGCGTTACCCTCCTTCTGATCTCCCGCCACACCAGATTAAAAACTCTGAGGACCCGTAAATGCGTTTGATCCTGTTGGGCGCGCCCGGCGCCGGCAAAGGCACGCAAGCCAAGTTCATCTGCGAGAAGTTCGGCATTCCGCAAATCTCCACAGGCGACATGCTGCGCGCCGCGGTAAAGGCCGGCACCCCGCTGGGCGTAGAAGCCAAGAAGGTCATGGACGCGGGCGGACTGGTGTCGGACGACATCATCATCGGCCTGGTGAAAGACCGCCTCAAGGAAGACGACTGCAAGAACGGCTACCTGTTCGACGGCTTCCCGCGCACCATTCCGCAGGCCGAGGCGATGAAGGAAGCGGGCGTGGCAATCGACTACGTGCTGGAAATCGACGTGCCGTTCGACGCCATCATCGAGCGCATGAGCGGCCGCCGCGTGCACGTGGCCTCGGGCCGCACCTACCACGTCAAGTACAACCCGCCCAAGACCGAGGGCGTGGACGACGAGACCGGCGAGGCGCTGATCCAGCGTGACGATGACAAGGAAGAGACGGTCAAGAAGCGTCTTGATGTCTATTCGCAGCAGACGCGTCCGCTGGTGGATTACTACTCGGACTGGGCTGCCAAGGGAGATGCTTCCGCCAAGGTGGCGCCGCCGAAGTACCGCAAGATCCTGGGCGTGGGCAATGTCGATGACATTACCGCGCGGGTGTTCGAAGCGTTGAAGTAATTTTTCGCCTGCTCTGCCTGGTGTTGTGAAAGCGGCCTTTGGGCCGCTTTTGTTTTGGCCGATTGATTCCGAGCCCGCCTAGCAATCCC
This sequence comes from Cupriavidus sp. CPT47-8839-RL05A, assembly GCF_058792255.1. NCBI lineage: Bacteria > Pseudomonadati > Pseudomonadota > Betaproteobacteria > Burkholderiales > Burkholderiaceae > Cupriavidus > Cupriavidus sp. CPT47-8839-RL05A. The sequence goes on from NZ_JBYTEG010000003.1 coordinate 224,563, forward strand.
ACCCCTTGCACATCCCCCACCACCCCGTAAAATACCGCCAACGAATTGACGTTTACGTAAACGGCAACAAATACCCAATCCAAGGAGACAACCCCAAATGCAAATCCAAGGCAACGTATTCATCGTCACCGGCGGCGCCTCGGGCCTGGGTGCAGGCACCGCCCGCATGCTGGCCGAAGCCGGCGCCAGGGTCGTGATCGCCGACCTGAACGAGGCCGACGGCCAGGCGCTGGCAACTGAACTGGGCGGCCAGTTCGTCCGCTGCGACGTCACCTCCGAGGCCGACGGCCAGGCGGTGGTGGCCGCCGCCCAGGCACTGGGCCGGCTCTCGGGCATCGTCAACTGCGCCGGCATCGCCACCGCCAACAAGACCGTCGGCAAGAACGGCCCGCATCCGCTGGAAGCCTTCGACAAGACCATCCGCATCAACCTGGTCGGCACCTTCAACATGATCCGCCTGGCCGCCGCGGCCATGGTGCAAAACACCCCCGACAGCGAAGGCGAGCGCGGCGTGATCATCAATACGGCGTCGGTGGCGGCCTTTGACGGCCAGATCGGGCAGGCCGCCTATGCCGCGTCCAAGGGCGGCGTGGTGGCGATGACGCTGGCGATTGCGCGCGACCTGTCGCGCGACGGCGTGCGCTGCATGACCATCGCCCCGGGTATCTTCGAAACGCCGATGCTGCTGGGCATGCCGCAGGAAGTGCAGGACGCGCTCGGCAGGATGGTGCCGTTCCCGCCGCGCCTTGGCCGCCCGGCGGAGTACGCCAAGCTGGCCCGCTCGATCATCGAGAACACCATGCTCAATGGCGAAGTGATCCGCCTGGACGGCGCGATCCGGATGCAGCCCAAGTAAAGCCCCGGCGCTGCCCGCTCAGCCGGGCAGCAGCATCACCAGCATCAAGCCCGGCGCCGCCGCCGGCACCAGCGTCAGCTGCTCGAACTGCAGCGCGCCCAGCTGCGGATGGTGAAAGCCGCGGCGGCCGCCCTCGCGGTCTTCCACGTCCTGCGACAGCCAGGCATCGCGGAAGGCCGCGCTCTCTGCCATCAGCCCCTCGATCAAGGCTCGCGTCGGCGCCTCGTCCGCATGGCGGATGCTGTGCGCGCGGAATTCCGCCACCAGCCGTGCCGCGCGGTGCGGCCAGTCTTCCACCAGCGCCATCAGCCCCGGCGACAGGAACATCGCGCGCAGCAGGTTGCGCTCGGCGCTGGCGGCATCGAGCCAGCCGATAAAAAGGTCCGCGGCGGCGGCGTTCCAGGCCAGCGCGTTCCATTGCCGGTCGAGCAGGTAGGCCGGCCCGCCAATGGCATGCACGCTGGCCAGCACCACCCGCGGCACGGTTTCGTCCGCGGCCTGCTGCGGGTCGCGGCGGCCCGCCAGTTCGAACAGGTAGGCGCGCTCGGCGCGTGACAGCCGCAGCGCGGCAGCCAGGCTGGCCAGCGCGCGTGCCGACAGCGATACCGGCCGCCCCTGCTCCAGCCACGTCACCCAGGTCGCGCTCAAGCCCGCCAGTTGCGCGACTTCCTCGCGGCGCAGGCCGGGGGTGCGGCGGCGCCGGCCCGGTGCGAGCCCGACATCGGCCGGCGCGAGCCGTTCACGGTGCGCACGCAGGAAAGCGCCCAGCACGGATTCGCGCGACGATGGCGATGCAGACGGGACAACAGCGGGATCGGCAGACAAGGGCATGACAGGCTGGTGTCGCTTATACCAGGATAAATCGGTAACTTGTACCGGGAAAACTGCCCGCCTACAGTATGCCGAACCCGCCTCGCGGGCAAGTCCCCTCCCCAACAAGAAGGCCGCCCATGACTAGGGCGTGGTCCAAGGAGCCCAGCACCATGCAACAGCAGGAACTCGTCGCCGCCCAGTTCGGCGCCACCGCCAGCGCCTACCTCACCAGCGCCGTCCACGCCAGCGGCGCGGACCTGCAGCAACTGAAAGACGAACTGGCCGTGCTGATCCCCGCAGCCAACCGCCCGCGCAGCCGCGTGCTGGACCTGGGCTGCGGCGCGGGCCATGCCAGCTTCGCCGCGGCAGCGATTGCGGGCGAAGTGACGGCTTACGATCTGTCGGCGGACATGCTGGCCGTGGTCGAGGCCGCGGCGCGCGAGCGCGGGCTGGCCAATATCCGCACGCGCCAGGGCGCTGCCGGACAGCTGCCGTTCGACGATGCCAGCTTCTGCGCGGTGGTCTCGCGCATGAGCGCGCACCACTGGCGCGACGTCCCGGCGGCACTGGCCGAGATCCGACGGGTGCTCAAGCCCGGCGGCAAAGTGGTGCTGATCGATATTGCCGGTGCGCCGGATCCGCTGCGCGATACCTGGCTGCAATCGGTGGAACTGCTGCGCGATCCCTCGCACGTGCGCGATTACACGCCGGCGGGGTGGCGGTCGATGTTCGAGGCGGCGGGCTTTGGCGCCGATGGCATCGCCGTATCGGACATCTGGCGCATCGGCATCGAGTTCGACAGCTGGGTCAGGCGCATGCGCACCGCGCCGGTGGCCGTGGAGGCCATCCGCCACCTGTGGCAGATGGCGCCGACGGAAGTGCGTGAGCACTATCGCGTGCAGGCCGACGGCAGCTTTGAACTGGAAGCGGTGATGGTCACCGCGCGTTGACAGAGTGAGACCGGGTCAGGCCGCGGCGCTCATTGCGGGCGCCTCGGCGCGCACGGTCAGGCGGCGCACCAGGTCCCACACGGCCGCCGCGGCCGGCGACAGTGAACGGTCCTCGCGCCGGACCATGACGATGCTGCGCTCCTCGCACGGCACCAGCGGGCGCCACACCAGCGGCGACGCCGCCGGCAGCGGCAGTGAGAAAGACGGCAGCACCGATGCGCCGATGCCGGCCTCGACCATGCCGAACACGCTCGCCGAGTGGCCCAGCTCCTGCACCACCAGCGGCACCACGCCATGCCGGCCGAACACGCGGTCGATCAGCGGACGGCTGCCGGAGGCAAAGTCCAGCAGCACCAGCTGCATCCCATGCAGCGCCGACCACGGCACCGAGGCCGACTGCGCCAGCGGATGGTCGCGCCGGCAGACAAAGCAGAACGGGTCGGTCGCCACCGGCTCCACCACCAGCCCGTCGCGCACCAGCGGATCGATCAGCACGCCAAAGTCCACCGCGCCGGCACGCACCTGCTCCAGGCCGTCGGCCTGCACGTTGTCACGCACGGTCAGGCGGATCTCGGGGTATTGGGCGGCGCAGGCGGCCACGTACATCGGCATCAGCCGGGCCGAGATCGTCGGCGCACCAGCTATCACTACGCGACCACGATAGCGTTCGCCAAGCTGGCGCGTCTCTTCCAGCGTGTCGTCGAGCTGCCCGAGCAGCCGCTCAAGCGCGGGCGCCAGCGCGTGGCCGGCCTCGGTCAGCACCACCTCGCGCGTGGTGCGGTCCAGCAGGCGCACGCCAAGTGCCTCTTCCAGCTCAGCGACGCCGCGGCTGACCGCAGGCTGGGTCAGGCCGACCACATCGGCGGCCCGGCTGAAGCCGCCGGTATTGGCCACGGCCAGGAAGACGCGCAACTGGCGCAGTGTGTAATTCATGCAACGCCCGGATAAATAGATTCTATAAATGAATTTGCATTCTAGACTTGGCTGGCGTCCAATACTAGGCAAAACCCTAACATCGCAGGATCCACCCGCAGTCATGTCTCGTATTGTCCGCAAGCTCAAGAAACTTTATGACCTGATCGACGGCTTCGTCCTCGTCATGTTGACGGCTATCGCCATTGCGCTGGCCGCCCCTGAAATCGGCGCCGGCGATGGCCCGCTGCACCTGGGCGTGGTGACCGGCCTGGGCGTGGCGCTGGTGTTCTTCCTGCACGGCGCGGCGCTCTCGCGCGACAAGCTGGTGTCGGGCGCCAAGCACTGGCGCCTCCATGTCTTCGTGCAGACCTTTACCTACGTGGTGTTCCCGGTGGTAGGCGTGCTGCTGATGCTGTCGCTGCGCAATACGCTGCCGCCGGACCTGCTGCTGGGCGTGTTCTTCCTGTGCGCGCTGCCGTCGACGGTATCGTCGTCGGTGGCCATGACCTCGATGGCGCGCGGCAATGTGTCCGGAGCGATCTTCAACGCCACCATCTCGGGCCTGATCGGCATGCTGGTCACGCCGCTGCTGATGGGGCTGGTGATCAGCGCCAGCGGCGCCTCGATGCCGTTGGGCAAGGCGCTCACCGGGGTGGCGCTGCAACTGCTGCTGCCGTTCGCGCTGGGGCAGCTGCTGCGTCCGCTGATCGGCAGCTGGCTGGCGAAGAAGAAGCACATCACCAACAAGATCGACCGTGGCGTGATCGTGCTGATCGTCTATTCCTCATTCTGCGACGCCACCGCCCAGGGCCTGTGGCACCAGTACCAGTGGCAGACCATCGGCGCAGTGATGCTGATCGCCGCGGTGCTGCTGTTCGTGGTGCTGGGCTTTACCACGCTGACTGCGCGCCGCCTTGGCTTCTCTGTCGAGGACGAGATCACGGCGGTGTTCTGCGGCTCCAAGAAGAGCCTGGCCAACGGCATCCCGATGGCCAAGATCCTGTTCGCCGGCCATCCCGCGCTGGGCCTGCTGGTGCTGCCGCTGATGGTCTATCACCAGCTGCAGCTGATCGTATGCTCGGTGATCGCGTCGCGCTATGCCAACCGCGATGCCTTGCTGGAGGACCAGGCCGCGGCGCGGGCCTGAGGCACGCAGCCATGAAAAAAAACCGGGGCATGCCCCGGTTTTTTTGTGCCCGCCAGATTCACACTGACGGATTCTTCGACAGCGGCGGATTGCGCGCGAAGTAAGACCGGATCCCCTTCAGGATCGCATTGGCCAGCTGCTCCTGGTGCGCGTTATCGTTGAGCTTGCGCTCTTCTTCCGGATTGCTGATAAAGGCCGTCTCGATCAGGATCGACGGGATATCCGGCGCCTTCAGCACCGCAAACCCGGCCTGCTCGACGCTGCCCTTGTGCAGCTTGTTGATGCCGCCGATCTCGCCCAGCACGGCCTTGCCGACCTGCAGGCTGTCATTGATCTGCGCGGTGGTGGACAGGTCCAGCAGCACGCGCGCCACCTGCGCATCCTTGTTGCCCATATTGGCGCCGCCGATCAGGTCGGAGGCGTTTTCCTTGTTGGCCAGCCAGCGCGCCGCGGTACTGGAGGCGCCGCGTTCGGACAGCGCGAACACCGACGCGCCGCGCGCCTCGGGCGACAAGAAGGCATCGGCGTGGATCGATACAAACAGGTCGGCCTGCACCCGGCGCGCCTTCTGCACGCGCACGTTCAGCGGCACGAAAAAGTCGGCGTCGCGCGTCATCATCGCGCGCATATTGGGCTGGGCATCGATCTTGGCGCGCAGGCGGTGCGCGATCTGCAGCACCACGTCCTTCTCGCGCGAGCCGGCGGCGCCGATCGCGCCCGGGTCTTCGCCGCCGTGGCCGGGGTCGATCGCCACGGTCAGCAGGCGGCGCATCTTGAAGGGCCGTTCGGCGGTAGGGTTGTCGCGTGCGACCGGCGGCACCACCGGGGCATTGGGGCTCGGCACCGGCGGTGCGGACGGCCTGGGCCGGGCCGAGGCCACCGGCGGCGGCAGCGGCGCGGTGGTGGGCGGCACCTCGCCCTTCTCGTCGAAGCGGCGCACCAGCGCGCCGATCGCGTCTTCCTCGGCACCGGCCGGCGCGCCGGCGATGCCGTCGTTGCCCGGTGCCGGGTCCGAGGTGGCGAAGCGGCGCTGCTTTTCCTCGGTGTCGCGCACCAGCTTCCACAGCGGATCGGGCGGATTGACCGGGTACAGGTCGAACACCAGGCGGTTGCGGTAGCTGCCGATCGGCGCCAGCGTGAACACCTGCGGCGCCACGTTTTCCTTCAGGTCGAACACCATGCGGACCACGCGCGGGCGGTTCTGGCCGACGCGCACGGTCTGGATATAGGGGTCGTTCGGAGTGATCTTGGCCACCAGCTCGCGCAGCGTGGGCGACAGGTCCAGGCCGTCGATGTCCACCACCAGCCGGTCGGGGTCGCGGATCATCTGGTGCACGGCGGCCAGCGGGGAATCGGATTCGATGGTGACGCGGGTGTAGTCCTCGGCCGGCCACACGCGCACCGCGACGATGCCGGCGCCAAACGCGATCTGCGGGCCGGCCAGGGTCAGCACGGCCGTGCCCGCGCCCAGCTTCAGTGCCTGCGCCATCCATTTGCGGCGCGCCTGCAGCAGGCCGTCGGGTCCATCGGGGCGGTCGGTGGCAAGTCGCTTGATCAGCATGCGTTCAGCAGGGTAAGTCCAGTGTGAGTATAGGCGCGCATCGTCGCGATCCGCCGCTCGCCGGCGTCATCCGCCCCGGCCATGTCCGATTGGAGCAACATATGGAGATCCGGTTCCCCGAGCAGGCGGCCGGCCTTTTCCGGCCACTCGACCAGGTTGAAGGCCGGTTCGGCGAAGCAGTCGCGAAAACCCGCGTCGATCCACTCTTCGGGATCGGCAAAGCGGTACAGGTCGAAGTGGTAGACCGTCAGCGGCGAGCCGTCGGCGCGGGCCACCTCGTAAGGCTCGCACAGCGTGTAAGTAGGGCTGCGGACCTTGCCCGCATGGCCGAGCGCGCGCAGGATCGCGCGCGTCAGCGTGGTCTTGCCGGCGCCCAGGTCGCCGGACAGCTGCACATGCACCGTGCGCGGCGGCATGGCCTGCACGGCGGCGGCCAGCGCGGCGCCCAGGCGCGCGGTGGCGGCTTCGTCGGGCAGCGTCAGGGTGCGTTCTTCGAGCAAGGGCATTGCGTACAATTCAGGGATGATCGACCGAGTCGCCCCAGGGCAGGCAGATGCGCCACCTACCCCCGTTCCCGGCACCGCCGCCCACCTGGCCGCGGGCCCCGGGGAACTTGCGGCACTGGCCGCGTCGATCCGCGCATGGGGCGCGGAACTGGGCTTTGCCTCGGTGCGCATCGCCGATGTCGACCTCAGTCATGCCGAGCCGGGGCTGATGGCGTGGCTGGCACAGGGCTACCACGGCGACATGGATTATATGGCGAACCACGGCCTGCGGCGCGCCCGGCCGGCCGAACTGGTGCCCGGCACCGTGCGCGCGATCGTGGCGCGGATGCCGTACATTCCGGCTGCCGGCGCGCAGGCCGGCGCCACCGACTGGCGCCGGCACGAGCTGGCGCGGCTGGACGATCCGGCCACGGCGGTGGTGTCGCTGTATGCGCGCGGCCGCGATTATCACAAGGTGCTGCGCAGCCGTTTGCAGCAGCTGGCCAGCCGGATCGAGGCCGAAATCGGAAAATTCGGCTACCGCGTCTTTACCGATTCCGCACCCGTCATGGAAGTGGCGCTGGCCAGCCAGGGCGGGCTCGGCTGGCGCGGCAAGCATACGCTGCTGCTGGACCGCGACGGCGGCTCGATGTTCTTCCTGGGCGAGATCCTGGTCGACATCCCGCTGCCGGCCGACGCCCCCGAGTCCGGCCACTGCGGCAACTGCCACCGCTGCCTGGACATCTGCCCCACGCGCGCCATCGTGGCGCCGTACCGGCTGGACGCGCGCCGCTGCATCTCCTACCTGACCATCGAGCACAAGGGCCCGATTCCGGTGGAGTTCCGCGCGCCCATGGGCAACCGCGTCTACGGCTGCGACGACTGCCAGCTGGCCTGCCCGTGGAACAAGTTCGCGCATGTGGCCATGGTGCCGGACTTCGACGTGCGCAACGGGCTCGACGCGCCCGACATGGTGGCGCTGTTCCAGTGGACCGAAGCGGAATTCAACCAGCGGCTCGAAGGCAGCCCGATCCGCCGCATCGGCCATGAGCGCTGGCTGCGCAACCTGGCGGTGGGGCTGGGCAACAGCCTGCGCGCGGCGCAGTCAGGCACACGCGCCGAAGACGCGGCCCTGGCCGCGCGCATCCGCGCAGCGCTGCTGGAGCGGCGCGAGAGCGCCACGCCGCTGGTGCGCGAGCATATCGACTGGGCCCTGGCGCAAGGCGGCCCGCCGCCGGACTAACTGACCAGCGCCAGCCACAGCGGCGTGGTCACGATCGCCGCCACCGTCATCAGCGAAATCGTCGCCGCCACCATCGGCCCGTTGCCGCCCATGCGCACCGCCAGGATATAGGCGCTGGAGGCCGTGGGCAGCGAGGCGTACAGCACCACGATCTGGTACTGCAGCACGGTCAGCGGCAGGTGCCGCCCCACCAGCCAGGCCACGCACGGCATCGCCAGCAGCTTGACCCCGGTCCACCAGGCCACCGGGCCGGCGGTACCGGTGGCGCCACTCATCTGCAGCCCGGCACCCACCGTCATCAGCCCCAGCGCGGTCGAGGCCGAGCCCAGCCGGTTCAGCGTCATGCCCAGCACCTCGGGCGCATGCAGCCCCATCAGGTTGGTGAGCAGGCCGCCGGCAGTGGCCAGGATCAGCGGGTTGCGCGCCAGCTCTTTCCACAGTGCGGTCTGGCCGTGCCGCGCCAGCGCCCACACCGCCGCCACATTGCACAGCGGCACCGTGCAGCCGACGATCACCGCCATCAGCGCCAGCCCCTCGGAGCCGCCCAGGCGCGAGGCCAGCGCCAGCCCGATATAGGAATTGAAGCGGAACGCGGTCTGCAGGCCCGAGGCAAAGCTCAGCGCGTCCGGTCGCAACACCCATTTGACGGCGTAGCCGCCGGCCATGCCGGTGGCCATCACCAGCAGCGCCAGCCCCAGCATGGCCGAGGTCGACGAGAAATCCAGCACCGCGGTATTGGTCGACTGCAGCAGCAGCGCCGGGAACAGCACGAAGTAGACCAGGCGCTCCACCCCACCCCAGAAGGCACGGTCGAACGGGGTATAGCGCACCAGCAGCCAGCCGATGAGGATCAGGCTGAAGTCCGGGACCAGCAGGAGAGCAGAAGACATTTATCGTTGTTGTAGTGGCGGTGGCATGACGCGGCAGCTGCCCTGCGGGCCGTCGCTCGGGAATGCGGCGGCGGCGGTAGATAACGGCAAAAAACCGTAATGTGCGGACTAGGGCAGATACGGATAGGTATTTTTCCAGATTTAGGCCAGCATGGCATGCCAAGTTGTACGCCTGCCGCCATGTTGTCCCGCACCCGGTCCGCGCCGCCGCGCCCGGACACCCACCTCCGAGCCCCCTTCCGCCCTGGTCTGCACCCGGGCCGCTGCCTGCGCCTGGCCGCCGTGCTGGTGGCGCTGTGCGCCGCCACGGCCGCGGGCGCCGTACCGGTGCCGGCGCGCTCGGTGGAGATCGAGGGGATACGTTTTGACGATGCGGCGCGCGTGGGCGGCAAGGAGCTGCAGCTCAACGGCACCGCCCTGCGCGCGGGCTTCCTGGCCAAGGGCTACGTGGCCGCCCTGTACCTGCAGGAGAAGGCCCGCAACGCGGCCCTGGTGCTGGGCACGCCCGGCGCCAAGCGGCTACAGTTGCGCATGCTGCGCGAGACCGAACCGCCGGACGTCGTGCGCGCCATCCGCCAGGGCATCCGCAACAACCACAGCGAACAGCAGATGCAGGAACTGGCCGCGCGGCTGGTACAGTTCGAGCGCACCCTGGGCGAGGTCGGCACCGCGCACAAGGGCGACGTGATCAACCTGGATTTTTCCCCGCAGACGGGGACCGTCATCGCCATCAACGGCACGCCTCGCGGCCGGCCGATCCCCGGCGAAGACTTCTACCAGGCCGTGTTGCGGGTCTTCCTGGGCGAGCGCCCGGTCGACGCCGAGGTCAAGCGCGGGCTGCTGGGCGGCTGACACAATTACGCTGCCGACGCACGGCCCCACCTGTGGCACTGCGACGGTTTTTTTTCTTCCGGGCGGCACCCTGCCCGGATTTCCTGACGGGAGACATGATCTCATGCAAGCTGGCAAACTCGCACTGACCCTGGCCCTGGCCGCCGCCGCCACCGCGGCGCAGGCCCAGAGCTACCCCACCAAGCCGATCCGACTGATCATTCCGTTCGCACCCGGCGGCACCACCGACATCGTCGGCCGCGGCGCCGCGGACCAGATGAGCCGCATCCTGGGCCAGCCCGTGGTGGTGGAGAACCGCGCCGGCGGGGGCGGTTCGATCGGTGCCGACGCGATCGCCAAGGCCGCGCCGGACGGCTACACCATCGGCATCTCCACGGTCTCGACCATGGCCGTGAACCCGGCCTGCAACCCCAAGCTGTCGTACGACCCGATCAAGGACTTCAAGCCCATCACCAACCTGGCCAACGTGGCCAACGTGATCGCCGTGAACCCGAACTTCCCGGCCAAGGACTACAAGGAGTTCCTGGCCGTGCTGAAGGCCAACCCGGGCAAGTATTCGTACGCCTCGTCGGGCACCTGCGGCTTCGGCCACATGCTGGGCGAGCAGTTCAAGGTCTCGACCAAGACCTTCATGGTCCATATCCCGTACCGCGGCGCGGGCCCGGCGCTGAACGACGTGCTGGCCGGCCAGGTGCCGATCATGGTGGACAACCTGCCCTCTTCGATCCCCTACATCAAGGCCGGCAAGCTGCGCCCGATCGTGGTGGCCTGGAACAAGCGCCTGGAATCCATGCCCAACGTGCCGACCTTCGGCGAAATGGGCCTGAAGGAGCCGAACGACCCGGCCTGGTACGGCCTGGTGGCGCCGGCCGGCACGCCTGACGACGTCATCAAGAAGCTCAACGAGGCCGCCGTCAAGGCCCTGCAGGACAAGGACTTCCAGCAGCGCCTGCGCACCGCCGGCGCCGAGCCGTCGGGCAACACGCCGGCGCAGCATGCGGCCGAGATCAAGAAGGAATTCGACAAGATGAAGAATCTTGTGAAGGTGCAGAACATCAAGCTGGAGCAATGATCCGGCCGGTGTGACGCCACCCGCAAAGGGCCGCCGCGAGGCGGCCCTTTTTTCTTGCCCGCGCCAAAAAGCACTAAAATCCAGCATTCGCCCCAGCCTGACCGCCATGCCCGCCACCTATGACGCCATCCTCCCCGCCCCCTTCGGCAAGATCGGGGTGCGCACGGACGGCGCGCGCATTCGGGCCATCGTGTACCTTCCCGAGCACGTCGAGGCACGCGCCCCTGTTGACGCGCTGACGCAGCAACTGGCGGCACAGCTGGAGGCCTACTATGCCAACCCCGACACCGTCTTCGACCTGCCGCTGGCCCCGGCCGGCAGCGACTTCCAGCAGCGCGTGTGGCAGGCCATCAGCGCAGTGCCGCGCGGCGCGGTGACCACTTATGGCACCATCGCCGAGGCCATCGGCGCGATGCCGCGCGCGGTGGGCCAGGCCTGCGGGCAGAACCCGTTCCCGATCGTGATCCCCTGCCATCGCGTGGTCTCGGCACGCGGCATCGGCGGCTTCTCGCACCATGCCGAAGACGGCTTCTACCTCGACGTCAAACGCTGGCTGCTGCGCCATGAGGGCGCCATGCTGATATGAGCGGCGCCGCCCAGGCACCTGACATCGCCGCCGCGCCCAGCGACGCCGACGTGGCACTGGTCAGCCGCTTCTGCGACGCGCTGTGGCTGGAAGACGGCCTCTCGCGCAATACCATCGATGCCTACCGGCGCGACCTGACGCTGCTGGCGCGCTGGCTGCAGCATGAGCACCGCGGCGAGTTGCCGGGCGCGGACGACGGCGCGCTGTCGGCCTACTTCAACGCACGCCACACGCAGAGCCGCGCCTCGTCGGCCAACCGTCGCCTGGCGGTGTTCCGCCGCTTCTACCAGTGGGCGCTGCGCGAACACCTGGTCGAAGCCGACCCCTGCCTGCTGCTGCGCCCCGCCAAGCAGCCGCCGCGCTACCCCAAGACCCTGACCGAGGCTCAGGTCGACGCGCTGCTCGAAGCGCCCGACACCGACACGCCGCTGGGGCTGCGCGACCGCACCATGCTCGAGCTGATGTACGCCAGCGGGCTGCGCGTGTCGGAGCTAACGCAGATGAAGACCATCGAGATCGGCCTGAACGAGGGCGTGGCGCGCGTGGTCGGCGGCAAGGGCGACAAGGAGCGGCTGGTGCCGTTCGGCCAGCAGGCCGGCGACTGGCTGCGCCGCTACCTGGCCAGTGCGCGCCCCGCGCTGCTGGCCGGGCGCGCCTGCGACGCGCTCTTTGTCACGCAGCGCGGCGAAGGCATGACGCGGCAGGCGTTCTGGCACCTGATCAAGCGCCATGCGCGCGATGCCGGCGTGCACGCGCCGCTGTCGCCGCACACGCTGCGGCACGCCTTTGCCACGCACCTGCTCAACCACGGCGCCGACCTGCGCGTGGTGCAGCTGCTGCTGGGACACGCCGATATTTCCACCACCCAGATCTATACGCACGTCGCCCGCGAACGCCTGCGCGAGCTGCACCAGCAGCACCATCCGCGCGGCTGAGCAAGCGGGCGGCGACCACTGTCATGAGCAAGACCAGGCACGTATCAGAAACCCCCGCCACGCAGTACCTGCGCAAGCATGGCGTCGCCTTCGGCGAGCATCCGTATGACTATGTCGAGCACGGCGGCACCGGCGAATCGGCGCGCCAGCTGGGCGTTCCCGAGCACGAGGTGATCAAGACCCTGATCATGGAAGACGAGCGCGCGCTGCCGCTGGTGGTGCTGATGCACGGCGACTGCTCGGTCTCGACCAAGAACCTGGCGCGCCAGGCCGGCCGCAAGAGCGTGCAGCCATGCAAGCCCGAGGTGGCGCAACGCCACAGCGGCTACATGGTGGGCGGCACCTCGCCCTTCGGCACGCGCAAGCGCATGCCGGTCTACGTCGAATCGACCGTGCTGGAGCTGGCGCGCATCTATATCAACGGCGGGCGCCGCGGCTACCTGGTCAGCCTGGACCCGAAGCTGCTGCCCATGCTGGTGGACGCCCAGCCGGTGCAATGCGCACTGCCTGACTGAGAGCCCCCGCGCAAACCGAGGGGAGCCTCGATGCCAATCCGGGAAGTCACGGACGTAGCGAGGCCCCTGCCGCGCTACAATCGCGCCAGCCTGAAAACACCCCACTACACATGGCCAATCTGCTTTTCGCCCTCGCCGCCTACCTGATCGGCTCCATTTCCTTCGCTGTGGTCGTCAGCAAGCTGATGGGGCTGCCGGACCCGCACTCCTATGGCTCCGGCAATCCCGGCGCCACCAACGTGCTGCGCACCGGCAACAAGAAGGCCGCCATCCTGACGCTGATCGGCGATGCCCTGAAGGGCTGGCTGGCGGTATGGCTGGCGGCGCGCTTCGGGCCGGCCTACGGGCTGAACGAAACCGGCCTGGCCATGGTGGCGCTGGCGGTTTTCCTGGGGCACCTGTTCCCGGTGTACCACCGCTTCGCCGGCGGCAAGGGCGTGGCCACCGCGGCGGGCATCCTGCTCGCCATCGACCCGATCCTGGGCCTGGGCACGCTGGCCACGTGGCTGATCATCGCCTTCTTCTTCCGCTACTCGTCGCTGGCGGCGCTGGTGGCGGCGATCTTCGCACCGTTCTTCCATGTGCTGATGAACGGCGTGGATGTGATGACGGGGGCAATCTTCGTGATCAGCGTGCTGCTGATTGCGCGGCACCGGCAGAATATTGCCAAGCTGCTGGCCGGCAAGGAAAGCCGGATCGGGGAGAAGAAGAAGGTTTGAAGGACATGCAGGCCGCTGGCAAGCGCAACGGATGACAGCATCAGCATGCCGGCGGTTTGCTCCCTCTCCCGCAAGCGGAAGAGGGGAGCAAACCAGCGGTAATCAAGCCTCAGCTGCCCCGAACAGCATCTCCACCCGGAACCCGCCACCATCGGCATTCACCAGGTTCAGCTTACCGCCCGCCTGCCGCACCAGCCGGTCCACGATCGCCAGCCCCAGCCCGGAATGCGCATTGCCGCCCCGAGCCGGGTCCAGCCGTACAAAGGGCAACGTGGCGCGCTCCTTGTCATCCTCGGGGATGCCGACGCCCTGGTCCTCCACCACCAGCAGGTAACCCTCCGGCGTGCGCGCGGTCGCGATGCACACCGGCGGCTTGCCATAGGCGTAGGCGTTGTCGACCAGGTTGCCGACGATGCGGTCCAGCTGCGTGGCGATCATGCGGAAGCCCTCGCCCGCGCCCAGCGACAGCACCACCTGGCGCTCCTGCTCGGCCAGCGACGCGGCCAGCTCATTGACGCGCCGGTCCACCGGCACCGGCCGCGCGGTCGACTCGCTGGTCTGCGCGAAGCTCAGGAACTGCTCGACGATGGCCGACATGGACTCCACGTCGCGCGTCACCCCCGCGGCGGCCTTGGGATCGGCCAGCATCTCGGCGCGCAGGCGCAGCCGCGCCAGCGGTGTCTTCAGGTCATGCGCGATGCCGGCAAGCATGGTATTGCGCTCCTGGTCGATGCGCGCCAGGTCGGCCACCATGCGGTTGAAACGCTCGATCAGCTGGCGCAGCTCATGCGGGCCGCGTTCGCGCAGCGGCGGCACGGCGTGCTGGCGCGACAGCAGCTCCGCCGCATTGGCCATGTCGCGCACCGGCCGCTGGATCTGCCAGGCGATCAGCACGGCAAAGACGATGGCCACGCCCACCACCAGCATCACGCCAGGCACCAGCCGGTTATCAGGCGGCGGATTGTGGACCCACAGGATCGGCATGGCGATCCAGCGGGCGCGGCTGGGCAGCTTGATCCAGATGCGCGGCGTGGTCTCGTCCTCCAGCCGGATCTCGGTGCCCTGCGGCAGCCTGCCGATGAACTGCTCGACCAGCCGGCGCGAGCGCCCGCCCTTGGGCACGACGGCATGCTCTTCGGCGTCGGCCGTGTTGGCTGTCTCAACCAGGCTGGGCAGCTTCGCCGGCGGACGCGCGTCGAGCGCGCGCTCGATGCTGTCGAGCTGGAACAGCATCTGCTCGACTGAATAGTCCACCTGCTGCTGGCGGCGGTCCATGCGCAGGATGGCCAGCCATGAGAAATGGCTGATCACAAGCACGGCGGCAATCAGCAGCGCAATGCGGCCGAACAGGGTGTCGATACGTCGCAACTTCATCGGAAAGCAGGGTCTGGTGGCATGCGGCGCCAGGGGGCGGGCGCCGCGGCCATTATTCGGGGAGTCCCGCGGACATCTCTTCCGCTTCGTCGGGCACGAAGGTATAGCCGCGCCCGCGCACGGTCTGGATATAGCGCGGGCGCTGCGCGTCTTCATCGAGCAGCCGGCGCAGGCGCCAGATCTGCACGTCGATGCCGCGGTCGCTGATGCCGCTGGCGCTGCCGTACATCAGCTCGACGATGCGCTCGCGCGACAGCACTTCCAGCGGATGCATCAGCAGCAGCTTGAGCAGCGCGAACTCGGTATCGCTGATCGACAGCGTCTGGCCGGCACGGCTCAGCGTGCGCTGGCGGAAATTGACGCGGAACGGGCCGAAGGCGACCGATTCGCGGTCCTCGGGCGCGGCCGCGGGGCGTGCCAGCTTGCGGCGCAGCACGGCGTTGATGCGCGCCAGCAGCTCGCGCGGCGAGAACGGCTTGCCAAGGTAGTCATCGGCGCCGATCTCGAGCCCGACGATGCGGTCGATCTCGTCGCTGCGGGCCGTGAGCAGGATTACGGGGATGTCGTCGTTCTTGGCGCGCAGGTTGCGCAGCGCGGTCAGGCCGTCGACCTTGGGCATCATCAGGTCCAGCACGATCAGCGCCGGGCGCTCGCGCTCCAGGCGCGCCTGCAGGCCGTCGCCGTCGTGCATCACCGAGACGGCAAAGCCCTGCTGGGTCAGGTACTCGCGCAGCAGGTCGCGAAGTTCGGGATCGTCGTCGACGACGAGGATCTGGGTAGGCTGGTTCGTTCGCATAGGCACATGATAGTCAGCCCCGGCGCCACACATGCCGGTTTGGCCGGGCGGTTTTGTTTCCGGAGGTTACACCCGGGGCGCTGGTAATCCGCTGTAATAAAAGCGCCGGGCGCTGAAATACGGGCGTCCGGGCCCGCACATTATCCTTGCGGCATGACGTGCCACCGGCGCCGCCGCATTGCGCGCCACACGGCACTTGCCGGCCTGCCGGCCACCCGCGGCGTGCCCCTCCACGCGGCGGGCCGGCGCCCGTGGCGTTGCGGCATACTGCTGCATCGTCACTTGCCAGACCGAACATCGCCGGCGCGCCGCGCGCGCCGCCCCCAGGATTTGCGGACATGTCCAACCCCGAACAAGGCCAGCCTACCCCCTCCCCGACCCCGTCTTCGCCTCCGCCCGAGGGCGCTCCGCCGCGGCGCACCGGCCGGCGCCGGCTGACCGCCGGCGTGCTGGTGCTGCTGCTCGCGGGGGGCGCCTGGTACTGGTACGCCCATCGCGGCCAGGCGCCGCAGGAGGCGACCGGGACGGCAGGCGCGCAGCGGGGCGCCAGCGGCCCGGGCGCGCGGGTTGGCGCCGGCGGCCCCGGCATGCCGCGCTCGCCCGTGGTGGTCGCCACCGTGGCCAAGCGCGATATGGATGTGGTGCTCAACGGCCTGGGCAACGTGACCCCGGTTTCCAACGTCACCGTGCGCGCGCAGGTGTCCGGCCCGCTGCTCAAGGTGCTGTTCAAGGAAGGCCAGATGGTCAAGGCCGGCGACGTGCTGGCCGAGATCGACCCGCGCCCGTTCCAGGCCGCGCTGGATCAGGCCGTGGGCCAGCTCGCGCGCGACCAGGCACTGCTGCAGAACGCCAGGCTCGACCAGCAGCGCTACCGCACCCTGCTGGGCCAGGACTCGATCTCCAAGCAGCAGGTCGATACCCAGGACGCGCTGGTGCGCCAGTACGAGGGCGTGGTCAAGACCGACCAGGGCAATGTCGCCAACGCGCGCCTGCAGCTGGGCTATACGAAGATCGTGGCGCCGGTGTCGGGCCGCATCGGCCTGCGCCAGGTCGATCCGGGCAATATCGTCAACACCAGCGACGCCAACGGCATCGCGCTGATCACGCAGATCCAGCCCATCGCCGTGATGTACACCATCCCCGAGGACAACCTGCCGTCGGTGCTGAAGAAGCTCAACGCCGGCGAAGAGCTGCCGGTGCAGGCATGGGACCGCCAGGTGCGCAACCAGCTCGGCGAAGGCACGCTGCTGACCACCGACAACCAGATCGACACCACCACCGGCACGGTCAAGCTCAAGGCGGTCTTCCCCAACGCCGACGGCATGCTGTTCCCCAACCAGTTCGTCAACGTGCGCACGCGCGTCGATACGCTCAGGGACGCCACCGTGATCCCCGTGGCGGCGATCCAGCGCGGCCAGCAGGGTACCTTCGTCTACACCGTGGATGACAGCAGCAAGGTCAAGGTGCAGGTGGTCACGCTGGGCCCGGGCGACGGCAGCCGCAATGCCGTGCTCAAGGGCCTGGAGCCCGGCCAGCGCGTGGTGGTGGACGGCGCCGACCGCCTCAAGGAAGGCATGACGGTGGAAGCCGTCGACCCGGCCGCGCGCGCTGCCGCGGTGGTGCCGGCCAGCCAGCCGCGCGGGCGCGGCCGCCGCAACCGGGACGGCGGCGGCGCCAGCGGCGCGCACGCCGACGCCAGCGGGGCCGCGGCCTCCGGCGTGGCCGGCGAACATCGCCGCCACCGCCAGGCCGGCGCCAGCGCCCCGCCCGCCAGTGGCACGCAGCAGTAAGGACAGCGCATGAACCCCTCACGCCTCTTCATCGAGCGCCCGGTCGCCACGGCGCTGCTGATGCTGGCCATCCTGCTGTCCGGGCTGGTGGCGTACCGGCTGCTGCCGCTGTCGGCGCTGCCCGAGGTCGATTACCCGACCATCCAGGTCACCACGCTGTACCCCGGCGCCAGCCCGGACGTGATGACCTCGTCGGTGACAGCGCCGCTGGAGCGCCAGTTCGGCCAGATGCCAGGCCTGAAGCAGATGTCGTCGTCCTCGTCGGGCGGCGCTTCGGTGATCACGCTGCAGTTCGAACTGACGCTGCCGCTGGACGTGGCCGAGCAGGAGGTGCAGGCCGCCATCAACGCCGGCAGCAACCTGCTGCCGTCAGACCTGCCGATGCCGCCGGTCTACAGCAAGGTCAACCCGGCCGACGCGCCGATCATGACCATCGCCATGACCTCGGACACCATGCCGCTGCCCAAGCTGCAGGACATGGTCGACACGCGCGTGGCGCAGAAGATCTCGCAGATCCAGGGCGTGGGCCTGGTCACCATCAGCGGCGGCCAGCGCCCCGCGGTGCGGATCCAGGCCAACCCGGCCGCGCTGGCTTCGCTGGGCATGTCGATCGACGACCTGCGCACCGCCATTGGCGCGTCCAACGTGAACGGCGCCAAGGGCAGCTTCGACGGCCCCGCGCGCGCCTCCACCATCGACGCCAACGACCAGCTGCGCTCGGCCGACGAATACCGCCAGATCATCCTGGGCTACAAGAACGGCGCGCCGATCCGCATCACCGACGTGGCCGAGATCGTCGACGGCCCCGAGAACAGCCGCCTGGCCGCCTGGGCCAACGACAAGCCCGCGATCGTGCTGAACATCCAGCGCCAGCCCGGTGCCAACGTGATCGAGGTGGTCGACCGCATCAAGGCGCTGCTGCCGCAGCTGCAGAATGCGCTGCCGGCATCGGTCCACGTGCAGCTGCTGACCGACCGCACCACCACCATCCGTGCCTCGGTCGAGGACGTGCAGTTCGAGCTGCTGCTGGCGATCGCGCTGGTGGTGCTGGTGATCTTCCTGTTCCTGCGCAATATACCGGCCACCATCATCCCGGGCGTGGCGGTGCCACTGTCGCTGGTGGGCACCTTCGGCGTGATGTACCTGGCCGGCTTCTCGATCAACAACCTGACGCTGATGGCACTGACGATTGCCACCGGCTTCGTGGTCGACGATGCGATCGTGATGATCGAGAACATCATGCGCTACATCGAGAAGGGCGATTCGCCGATGGCGGCGGCGCTCAAGGGTTCCAAGCAGATTGGCTTCACCATCATCTCGCTGACCTTCTCGCTGGTCGCGGTGCTGATCCCGCTGCTGTTCATGGGCGACGTGGTCGGGCGCCTGTTCCGGGAATTCGCGATCACGCTGGCGGTGTCGATCCTGATCTCGGCAGTGGTATCGCTGACGCTCACGCCGATGATGTGCGCGCGCCTGCTGCACCATGTGCCGGAAGAGAAGCTGTCGCGCTTTCACCGCGCCAGCGGCCGCTTCTTCGACAACGTGATCGAGCGCTACGGCCGTGCGCTGGAGTGGGTGCTCGATCGTCAGAAAGCGACGCTGGCCGTGGCCGTGGCCACGCTGGTGCTGACCGGGCTGCTGTACCTGCTGGTGCCCAAGGGCTTCTTCCCGGTGCAGGACACCGGCGTGATCCAGGGCATCACCGAGGCCGCCCAGACCACCTCGTTCGACGCCATGGCGCGCCGGCAGCAGGCCGTGGCCAAGGTGGTGATGCAGGACCCGGCAGTGGCAAGCCTGTCGTCGTTCATCGGCGTGGATGGCACCAACACCACGCTCAACGCCGGGCGCATGCTGATCAACCTCAAGCCCAAGGGCGAGCGCGACCCCATCGACGTGGTCACGCAGCGCCTGCAGCAGGCCGTGCACGAACTGGGCGGCGTGTCGCTGTACACACAGCCGGTGCAGGACCTGACCATCGAGGACAAGGTCTCGCGCACGCAGTACCAGTTCACCGTCGAGGACCCCGATCCCGCCACGCTGGCCGCGTGGGTGCCGAAGCTGGTGGAACGCCTGCGCCAGGAACCCGAGCTGCGCGACGTCACCAGCGACCAGCAGAACAACGGCCTGCGCGCCTATGTCGATATCGACCGTGACGCCGCGGCGCGCTTCGGCATCACCACCGCGGTGATCGACAGCGCGCTGTACAGCGCCTTCGGCCAGCGGCTGGTGTCGACCATCTTCACGCAGTCGAGCCAGTACCGCGTGGTGCTGGAGACCATGCCGGAATTCCGCAAGAACCCACAGTCGCTGGCCGACCTGCGCCTGCCCTCCTCTTCCGGCGGCCAGGTGCCGCTGGGCGCGTTCGCGCGCATCACCGAACGCACCGGCCCGCTGGTGATCAACCACCAGGGCCAGTTCCCGGCGGCGACGATCTCGTTCAACCTGGCGCCGGGCGAATCGCTGGGCGCCGCGGTCGACAAGATCACCAAGGTCGAGCAGGAGCTGGGCCTGCCGATCTCGATGCAGACCAGCTTCCAGGGCGCCGCGCTGGCCTTCCGCGCATCGCTGTCGAACACGCTGTGGCTGATCCTGGCCGCGGTGGTGACGATGTATATCGTGCTGGGCGTGCTGTATGAAAGCACCATCCACCCGGTCACCATCCTGTCGACGCTGCCGTCGGCCGGCGTCGGCGCGCTGCTGGCGCTGCTGTTGGCGGGGCAGGACCTGGGCATCATCGCGATCATCGGCATCATCCTGCTGATCGGTATCGTCAAGAAGAACGCGATCATGATGATCGACTTCGCGCTCGAGGCAGAGCGCGAGGGCGGCATGAAACCACGCGATGCGATCTTCCAGGCCTGCCTGCTGCGCTTCCGCCCGATCCTGATGACCACCATGGCGGCCCTGCTGGCGGCGCTGCCGCTGATGCTGGGTTCTGGCATCGGCAGCGAACTGCGCCGGCCGCTGGGCGTGACCATGGTGGGCGGCCTGCTGGTGAGCCAGGTGCTGACGCTGTTCACCACGCCGGTGATCTACCTGGCGTTCGACCGCGTGGCCACGCGCGTGAAGGGCTGGCGCAAGCGGCGCTTCGGTGATCCGGAGGAAGGCGGCACGGGCGAGGAGCCGGTGTAACGATGAATCTCTCGGCTGCCTTCATCCACCGCCCCGTCGCGACCGCGCTGCTGACGCTCGGCATCCTGCTGGCGGGGCTGGCCGCGCTGCGGCTGCTGCCGGTGTCGCCGCTGCCGCAGGTGGATTTCCCGACCATCTCGGTATCGGCGTCGCTGCCGGGTGCGAGTCCTGAAACGATGGCCGCCACCGTGGCGACGCCGCTCGAGCGTGCGCTCGGCACCATCGCCGGCGTGACCGAGATCACTTCGAGCAGTTCGCTCGGCTCCACCCGCGTGACGCTGCAGTTCGACCTGTCGCGCAATATCGACGGCGCCGCGCGCGACGTGCAGGCGGCCATCAATGCCTCGCGCGCGACACTGCCGACCAGCCTGCCCAACAACCCGACCTACCGCAAGGTCAACCCGGCCGATGCGCCGATCATGATCATCGCGCTGACCTCGCCGACCATGACGCGCGGGCAGCTGTATGACGCGGCCTCGACCATCCTGGCGCAGAAGCTGTCGCAGGTCGATGGCGTGGGCCAGGTCACCATCGGCGGGGCCTCGCTGCCGGCGGTGCGGGTCGAGCTGAACCCGACCGCGCTGAACAACTACGGCATCTCGCTGGAGGATGTGCGCAACACCATCAGCGCGACCAATGCCAACCGGCCGCTGGGGACGCTGGAGAACGCCGCCAGCAACTGGCAGGTCTACGCCAACGACCAGGCGATGAAGGCGGAAGACTACATGCCGCTGATCATCCGCTATGCCACGCCGGGAACCTTCTCGTCGACGTCGGCGGGCGCGCTGATTGCCAGCACCGCCAACGCCGCCGCCAGCGGCGGCGTCAGCACCAAGGTGGTCAACGGCGTGACCGTGACCACGCTGACCACCAGCAGCGGCACCACCACCATCACCAGCGGCGCCACCGGAGGCACCAGTGCCACCAGCGGGCCCAACTCGTTCGCGGTGCCGGTGCGGCTGCGCGACGTGGCCAATGTGGTCGACTCGGTGCAGGACATCCGCAACGCGGGCTCGGCCAACGGCAAGCCATCGGTGCTGCTGGTGCTGAACCGCTCGCCCGGCGCCAATATCATCGAGACCGTGGACCGCGTCAACGAGATGCTGCCGCAGTTGCAGAAGATGATCCCCGCGGCAATCTCGATGGACGTGATGATGGACCGCACGCCCACCATCCGCGCCTCGCTGCGCGAGGTAGAGAACACGCTGATGATCTCGGTGGCGCTGGTGATCATGGTGGTGTTCGTGTTCCTGCGCAATGTGCGCGCCACCTTGATCCCCAGCGTGGCGGTGCCGGTGTCGCTGATCGGCACGTTCTCGGTGATGTACCTGGCCGGGTTCTCGCTGAACAACCTGTCGCTGATGGCGCTGACCATCGCCACCGGCTTTGTGGTCGACGATGCCATCGTGGTGCTGGAGAACATCTCGCGCCATATCGAGGAAGGCATGAAGCCGCTTGCCGCGGCACTGCGCGGGGCGCGCGAAGTGGGCTTCACGGTGCTGTCGATGAGCCTGTCGCTGATCGCGGTATTCATCCCGCTGCTGCTGATGGGCGGCATCGTCGGCCGGCTGTTCCAGGAATTCGCGATCACGCTGTCGGTGGCGATCCTGGTGTCGCTGGTGGTGTCGCTGACCACCACGCCGATGATGTGCGCACGGATGCTGCGCCCGCCCGAGCCGGAGCAGCAGGGCCGCTTCTTCCGTGCCACCGAGCGCATGTTCAAGTGGCTGCACGATGGCTATGCGCGCTCGCTGTCCACGGCGCTGCGCCTGAGTCCGCTGGTGTGGCTGGTGCTGATCGCCACCATCGCGCTGAACGTGTACCTGTACGTGATCGTTCCCAAGGGCTTCTTCCCGCAGCAGGACACGGGCCGGCTGATCGGCTTTATCCGCGCCGACCAGGCCACCTCGTTCCAGGCCATGCGCGGCAAGCTCGACAATTTCATCAAGATCGTCCAGTCCGACCCCGCCGTGGTCAACGTGACCGGCTTTACCGGCGGTTCCCAGCGCAATACCGGGCAGATGTTCGTCACGCTCAAGCCGCTGTCGGAGCGCAAGGAATCGGCCGACGCCATCATCGCGCGGCTGCGCGGCAAGCTGTCCAAGGAGCCGGGCGCGAGCCTGTTCCTGCAGTCGGTGCAGGATATCCGCATCGGCGGGCGGCAGAGCAGTTCGCAGTACCAGTTCACGCTGCAGTCGGACGACCTGGAAGTGCTGCGCGCGTGGGAGCCCAAGGTGCGCGCCGCGTTGTCGAACCTGAAGGGGCTGGAGGACATCGACACCGATACCAACGACAAGGGCCTGCAGACCTCGGTGATCATCGACCGCGATGCGGCCTCGCGCCTGGGCGTGACCGCGCAGCAGGTGGATGCGGTGCTCAACGATGCCTTCGGCCAGCGGCTGGTGTCCACCATCTACCATCCGCTGAACCAGTATCGCGTGGTGATGGAACTGAGCCAGGAATACCTGCAAGGGCCCGATGCGCTCAAGGACATCTACGTGGTCACCGGCAACGGCAACCGCGTGCCGCTGGCGGCGTTCGCGCGCGTGACCCCGTCCAGCACGCCGCTGGGCGTGAACCACCAGGGCCAGTTCGCGGCCTCGACGATCTCGTTCAACCTGGCCGAGGGCACTTCGCTGTCGCAGGCGACCGATGCGATCACGCGCGAGATGGCGCGCATCGGCGTGCCGGAGACGCTGCGCGCCAACTTCCAGGGCGGCGCCAAGGCGTTCCAGGATTCGCTCAAGAGCCAGCCGATCCTGATCCTGGCGGCGCTGATCACGATCTACATCGTGCTGGGCGTGCTGTATGAAAGCTATGTGCATCCGCTGACGATCCTGTCGACGCTGCCCTCCGCCGGCGTGGGCGCGCTGCTGGCGCTGCTGGCATCGAAGACCGACTTCAGCATCATCGCGCTGATCGGCGTGATCCTGCTGATCGGCATCGTGAAAAAGAACGCGATCATGATGATCGACTTCGCCATTGATGCCGAACGGCGCGAGGGGCTGTCGCCGCGCGACGCGATCTACCGCGCCTGCCTGCTGCGCTTCCGCCCGATCCTGATGACCACCATGGCCGCGCTGCTGGGCGCGGTGCCGCTGGCGATCGGCCGCGGCGACGGCGCCGAACTGCGCGCGCCGCTGGGCATCTCCATTGTCGGCGGGCTGGTGGTAAGCCAGTTGCTGACGCTGTACACCACGCCGGTGGTCTACCTGACGCTGGACCGCTGGCGCCTGAAGGTCAAGGCCTGGCGCCAGCGCCGCCGTGGTGCCGGCACGCCGGACCAGCCGGCCGCCGTCTAGATTTGCGAAGACTCGACATGACAGTTCTTTCCCGCTTCCTGACCCATGCCCTGCCGGTGCCGCTGGCCTGTGCGCTGCTGCTGGCCGGCTGCGCCGTCGGCCCCGACTACCAGCGCCCCGACGCGCCGGTCTCCGCATCCTTCAAGGAGGCCGATGCCGCCACCCCCGACTGGACCGGCGACTGGAAGCCCGCCGAGCCGCAGGATGCGCTGGCGCGCGCCGACTGGTGGACCGTGTTCGGCGATGCGCAGCTCGACGCGCTGATGTCCGAGGTGCAGATCTCGAACCAGAACATCAAGGCCGCCGAGGCGCAGTACCGCCAGGCAGTGGCGTCGCTGCAGGCCGCACGCGCCGGCTTCTTCCCGACCGTTGACGCACAGGCCGGCGCCTCGCGCGCGCGCGGCGCCAGCGGCAGCACGCTCAACGGGCAGAGCGCGACCCTGGGCGCAACCTGGGAAATCGACGTCTGGGGCCGCGTGCGGCGCCAGGTGGAAAGCAGCGAGGCCAGCGCGCAGGCCAGCCAGGCCGACCTGGCCTCGATGCTGCTGTCGACGCAGGCAACGCTGGCGCAGAGCTACTTCCTGCTGCGCGTGGCCGATGCGCAGAAGGCCCTGCTGGACCGCACCGTAGCCGATTACCAGAAGTCGCTGCAGCTGGTGCAGAACCAGTATGCGGCGGGCACCGCGCAGCGCTCGGACGTGCTGCAGTCCGAGACCCAGCTCAAGAGCGCGCAGGCGCAGCAGATCGACATCCAGATCACGCGCGCACAGCTGGAGCACGCCATCGCGGTGCTGGTGGGCAAGCCGCCCGCGGCGCTGACGCTGGCCGCCGACGACTTCCGCGCCGCGCCGCCGCGCGTGCCGGCCGCGGTGCCGTCGCAACTGCTGGAACGCCGCCCCGACATCGGCGCGGCCGAGCGCCGCATGGCCTCGGCCAATGCGCAGATCGGCGTGGCGCAGGCGGCCTACTACCCGACCCTGTCGCTGTCGGCCAGCGGCGGCCTGACCGCCAGCACGCTGGCGCGCTGGATGTCGCTGCCGGACCGGATCTGGTCGATCGGCGGCGGCCTGGCCGGCACGCTGTTCGACGGCGGCCTGCGCAGCGCGGCCAAGGCGCAGGCGGTGGCCGCCTACGACCAGACCGTGGCCAACTACCGCCAGACCGTGCTGGGCGCGTTCCAGGAAGTCGAGGACAACCTCGCCGCGCAGCGGCTGCTGGAACAGGAAGCGGTGGTGCAGAACGACGCACTGCGCTCGGCGCGCGAGGCGCTGGCGCTGGTGAACAACCGCTACCGCGCCGGCACCGCTGGCCTGCTCGACGTGCTGACGGCGCAGACCAGCGCCTACACCGCCGAGCGCACCGCGCTGTCGATCGCCGGCCGTCAGTACACGGCGGCGGTGGTGCTGATCAAGGCGCTGGGCGGCGGCTGGCATGCGCCCGGTGCGGAGGCTGCGCCGGCACAGGCCGGTACGAACCAGGCCGTCAGCCAGCGCTAGCCGCAGGCGCGCGCGGCAGCGGCTGTTGGCAGATGCGCTCGCGCAGCCAGGTGGCGGCCTTGCCCAGCGGCCGCTGCTTGTGCCAGACCAGTTCCATCGCCACCGGCCAGTCCTGCTGCTGGAATGCCAGCGGCGGCGTCACCAGCCGCGCCGCCGCCGGCGAATTGGCCACCACGTGCCACGGCACGAAGGCCCAGCCCAGCCCGCGCTTGACCAGTTCCACGATCACCCACTGGCTTTCCACCCACCACACGTCGGCGGCCACGCGCAGGCGCATCTTCTCTTCGCTGTCTGAGCGGGTGGCGACCATCAGCTGGCGATAGCGCTTCAGTTCCTCCCAGTCCACGCGCTGGCCGGCCAGCGGATGCTCGGGCGCGCACAGGATCTGCATCGGCACCCAGCCCAGCGCATGGAAGCCCAGCGCCGGCGGCAGCACCTCCTGCCGCCACATGATGCCGAGGTCGGCGCCGCCCTCCAGGACCAGCCGGCTGACGTCCTCCATCAGCGGAAACAGCAGCTCAAGCTCCACCGCCGGGAAGCGGCTGGAGAACTCTTCCAGCAGCATGCCCAGCGTCTCTTCCGGATAGAGCTCATCCACCGCCAGCACCAGCCGCGTCTCCACGCCCTCGCCCAGACTCTTGGCCACGCCGCGGAAGTGCTCGCAGCGCTCCAGGATCACACGCGCCTCGGCCAGCAGCCGCTCGCCCGCGGGGGTCAGCACCGGGTAACGGGCGGAGCGGTCGAACAGCGCGTTGCCGGCGTCGATTTCCAGGTTGGACACCGCCGCGCTGACCACCGACTGCGCCTTGCCCAGCCGGCGCGCGGCGGCCGAGAACGAGCCGGTGTCAGCTGCGGCGACGAATGCCTGCAACTGCTCGATGGAGAGGCTCATAAAGTACTTTCCTTGTTCATCTATCTATTTTGCAGATAGTATCCAACTTGGCAATCCCTGCCCAGCAGATAGACTAGCTCCCATCGCGTTTGACACGCAAGGAGGAACAACGATGCGCAAGACCTGGGACCGGATTCGCCACGCCATCGGCTTCGAGGTGGTCGGCCTGCTGATTTTCGCGCCGCTGGCCAGCTGGGCCTTCGGCTATGAACTGCACGAGATGGGCCTAATCGGCATCGTCGCCTCGCTGATCGCCACCGGCTGGAACTACCTGTACAACGTGCTGTTCGACAAGGGCATGCTGCGTTTCACCGGCCAGCTGCGCAAGTCGGTGCCGGTGCGCGTGCTGCACGCCGTGCTGTTCGAACTGGGCCTGCTGGTGGTGTTCCTGCCGTTGGTGGCCTGGTACCTGGACATCAGCCTGGTCGACGCGCTCATCATGGACATCGCCGTGGCCGTCTTTTACATGGTCTACGCGCTGGTGTACAACTGGCTCTACGACACTGTCTTCCCGGTGCCGTCGCTGAAAGCACAGCCCAAGCCGGAAGGCGCCGCACTTAGCTAAGCGCGGTTTTTCCTGACCCCGGAGGCGTCACTCCGGGGTCTTCCCCGTCTTGCCGCATCCGGTCGAATTGTTATACTCCATAACAAATCCAATTCGACCGGAGGCAGCGCGCCCGCGCTTGCGTACCGGCGCATCCTGCACGCGGGGGAGACACCATGAAGATCGCAATCGCCGGTGGCGGCATCGGCGGACTGACGCTGGCGCTGCTATGCCACCGCCACGGCATCGAGGCCGAGGTCTGGGAGGCCAGCGAAACGCTGCGCCCGCTGGGCGTGGGCATCAACCTGCTGCCGCACGCCGTGCGCATCCTGTCCGAGCTGGGACTGCGCGACGCGCTCGCGGATGTCGCCATCGAGACCTCGTCGCTGTCCTACTACAACAAGCGCGGCCAGCGCATCTGGCATGAGCCGCGCGGGCTGGCGGCCGGTTATGACTGGCCGCAGTTCTCGATCCATCGCGGCGAATTCCAGATGCTGCTGCACCGTACCGTGGTGGAGCGCCTCGGCGCCGGCGCCGTGCATACCGGCCATAGCTTCGAGACCGTGCTGGACACCGGCGCGGGCGGACAGGCGCGCTTTGGCCTGCGCCGCCGCAGCGACAATGCCGAGGTCGAGGCCAGCGCCGATGTGCTGGTCGGCGCCGACGGCATCCACTCGGCGGTGCGCCGCCATTTCTACCCCACCGGCGACGTGCCGCGTTTTTCGCGCCGCCTGCTGTGGCGCGCGGTCACCGAGGCGCCGCCCTACCTGGACGGCCGCTCGATGTTCATGGCCGGGCACCAGGACCAGAAGTTCGTGGCCTATCCGATCTCGGAACCGCTGCGCCGCCAGGGCCGCTCGCTGGTCAACTGGATCGCCGAGCTGCGCGTGCCCGACAGCGTGCCCGACACCCCGCCGCGCAGCGACTGGAACAAGCAGGTCGACAAATCCGTGTTCTGCGCCGCGTTTGCCGACTGGCGGTGGGACTGGATCGACATCCCCGCGCTGATCGACGGTGCCGGGGCGATCTACGAATTCCCGATGGTCGACAAGGACCCGCTGCCGCGCTGGACCTTCGACCGCATCACGCTGCTGGGCGACGCCGCGCACCCGATGTACCCGATCGGCTCGAACGGCAGCGCCCAGGCCATCCTGGACGCGCGCTACCTGCTCGACAGCCTGCTCGGCACGCCCGACACCGGCTACGCGCTGCGCGAATACGAGGCCGAGCGCCTGCCACGCACCGCCGGCATCGTGCTGCGCAACCGCATGAACGGGCCCGAGCAGGTGATGCAGCTGGCCGAGGAACGCGCGCCGCAGGGCTTTGCCGACATCGACCAGGTGATCCCGCGCGCGGAACTGGAGGCGATCTCGCTGCGGTACAAGCAACTGGCGGGATTCGACCGGCAGTCGATGCAGGGCACGCGGTAGGATCCGGCAGGTTTGACAATGCAGAACAAGACCATCGAGAGAGGAGACACCATGGCGCCCCTGACCACCACCAAGCTGGCCCGCCTCGCACTGGCCGCGGCCCTCGCCTTCAGCGCCGGCAGTGCGCTGGCCGACATCACCGTCGGCGTCAGCCTGTCCACCACCGGCCCGTCGGCGTCGCTGGGCATCCCGCAGAAGAACTCGCTGGCCTACCTGCCGCAGAAGATCGGCGGCGAGGCGGTACGCTACATCGTGCTGGACGATGCCTCGGACCCCACCCAGGGCGCCAAGGTGGCGCGCCGCTTTGTCTCCGAGGACAAGGTCGACATCATCCTGGGCTCGTCCGCGGTGGCGCCGTCGATCGCCATTGCCGAGGTGGCCGATGAGGCCCAGACCGTGCAGCTGGCGTTCTCGCCGATCGAACTCAAGCCCGGGCGCGGTGCCTGGACCTTCCGGCTGGCGCAGCCGGTGCGGCTGATGGCCAATGCCGTGGCCGCCACCGCCAAGACCAACGGCGTCAAGACCATCGGCTTTATCGGCTTTGCCGATGCCTACGGCGAGACCTGGCTGAAGGACTTCACCGCCGCCGCCAGCGCCAACGGCATCCGCCTGATCGCCACCGAGCGCTACGGCCGCGCCGATACCAGCGTGACCGCGCAGGCCATCAAGCTGATCGCCGCCAAACCCGATGCCATCCTGATCGCCGGCGCCGGCACCGGCGCCGCGCTGCCGCACACCACGCTGCGCGAGCGCGGCTACGGCGGCACCATCTACCACACCCATGGCGCGGCCACCAAGGACCTGATCCGCATCGGCGGGCGCATGGTCAATGGCGCGATCCTGCCGGCCGGGCCGGTGATCGTGCCGGAGCAGTTGCCCGCGGGCGACCCGGTGCGCAAGCCGGGGCTGGACTACGTCACCCGCTATGAGAAGCAATACGGGGCCGACAGCCGCACGCAGTTCGGCGCCCATGCCTACGACGCCGGGCTGGTGCTTGAGCGCATCGTGCCGGTGGCGCTCAGGCACGCCAAGCCGGGGACGCCGGCATTCCGCCAGGCGCTGCGGCAGGCACTGGAGACCGAGCGCGACATCGTGGTCTCGCACGGCGTGCTGAATTACAGTGGGCAAGACCACTATGGCTTCGACCAGCGCGGGCGGGTTATGCTGACCATCGACAATGGCAACTGGAAACTGCTGAAATGAATCCCGAAGCATCCGGCACACCGCCCGCCGCACCCCCGCGCCCGCGCAGCACCACCGCCGCGTCCGCGCGGCGCAAGGCGCGCGACCCGCTCGCGCCGGATCCGGCCGCAAGCGCCGGTGCCGATGCCGGTTTCGACCCGCATGTGCCGAATATCGACTATGGCGTGCTCGACAACCTGATCGGCTACGCCATCCGCCGCGCGCAGATCCGCATCTATGAAGACTTTGTGCTGTCGCTGGCGCAATGGCAGATCACGCCGCCGCGCTTTTCGGCGCTGATCATCATCTCGCGCAACCCGCACCTGAAGCTGACCGAGCTGGCGCAGATCCTCGGCATCGCGCGCTCGGGGGCGGTGCTGCTGGTCGACGCGCTGGAAGAGATGAACCTGGTGGCGCGCCGCCCGGCAGCCGGCGATCGCCGCGCCTACAGCCTGGTGCTGACGGCAGCCGGCCGCCGCACGCTGGAAGCCGCCACGCAGGCGGTGGTGGCGCACGACGCGCACGTCGGCTCGGCGCTGAGCGAGGCCGAGCAGGCCACGCTGAAGTCGCTGCTGGCACGGCTGGCGCCGCCGCGCGCCGGCTGAGGGCAGCCGGCAAGACTGTCACCCGCCTGCCAGTGGCCATGCGTTAACATGGCCGCCATGCCAAGAACAATCGCCGCGCCTACTGCATCGCGACCCGGCGCCCTGCTGCGCCGCCTGTCGCCACTGCTCTCGCCCATCCTTGCCGCCGTGCTGCTGGCCGGCGGTCCCGCGCTCACCCCGGCGCAAGCCAAAGCGCCCGTCAAGACGGTCAAGGCGGCAAAAGCGGCCAAGGCCGCCACCGCCGCAAAAACCGCTGCCGATCCCGCACTGGTGAGCGCCGGCGTGCCGGCCCCGGTGGCCGCGGCGCTGCGCCGAGCCGGCGTACCGGCGTCCGCCGCCAGCTTCTACGTGGTCAGGCTGGGCGCGAGCACCGCCCGCGCCAGCTGGAATGCGCAGCAGCCGATGAACCCGGCCTCGACCATGAAGCTGGTCACCACCTTTGCCGGGCTGCAGTTGCTGGGCCCCGACTACCGCTGGCAGACCTCGCTCTACGCCGACGCCCAGCCCGGCTTCGACGGCACCGTCAACGGCAACGTCTACCTGCGCGGCCACGGCGATCCCAAGCTGGTGCCCGAGGAAATGGCCAAGCTGGTGGCGAAGGCGCGCGCCGGGGGCGCCACCGGCATCAACGGCGACCTGGTGCTGGACCGCAGCTACTTTGCCGATGGCCTGGACGGCAACGGCACCATCGACGGCGAGGTGCAGCGCGCCTACAACGTCGGCCCGGATGCGCTGCTCTATGCGTTCAAGACACTGTCGTTCACGCTGACGCCGGACCCGGCCAGCCAGACCGTGGCAGTCAGCGTCACGCCCGAGCTGGCGCAGCTCAAGCTGGACAACCGGCTCACGCTGACCAACGGCCGCTGCGGCGACTGGCAGTCGAGCGCCAGCCCGAGCGTGCTGCCGCAGGCGGACGGCACCGTGCTGGCGTCGTTCTCGGGCGACTATGCCAGCGACTGCGGCGAGCACGTGCTCAATATCGCCACGCTGTCGCATGCGGAGTTCACCTGGGGCGGCTTCGTCGCCGAATGGCAGCGCGCCGGCGGACGCTTTGCCCACATGCCCGGGCTGCGCAGCGGCAAGGTGCCGCGCGGCGCGGTGCTGCTGGCGCGCCACTACGGCCTGCCGCTCGCGGATATCGTGCGCGACATCAACAAGTTCTCGAACAACGTGATGGCGCGGCAGCTGTTCCTGACCATCGGCGCCGAAATGGACCGCGGCGGCCCGGCCAGCACCGGGCGCTCGATCCGCGTGGTGCAGCGCTGGCTGGCACGCCAGGGGCTGGACATGCCCGGCCTGGTGCTGGACAACGGCTCGGGGCTGTCGCGCGAGGAACGCATCAGCGCCTATGACATGGCGCGCCTGCTGCAGCAGGCCGCGGCCAGCAGCGTGGGGCCGGTGCTGATCGATTCACTGCCGGTGCTGGGCGTCGACGGCACGCTGCGCAACCGCCTGACGCGCGCCAACGCGGCCGGCAACGGCTACCTGAAGACCGGCACGCTGGCCGACGTGCGCGCGCTGGCCGGCTTTGTGGATGCTGCCGAGGGTGGCCGCTACGTGGTGGTCAGCATGATCAACCACCCCAACGCCGCGCAGGCGCAGGAAGCGCACGACGCCCTGCTGCAATGGGTGTACCGCGGCGCACCCTGAGTCCGCGCCGGGCAGGCTGCGGCGCGGCGCCGTGGCCTGGCGCCAACGCCGCGGCCGCATTTTGTTAAGCGGACACTTACCAGCGTCCGATCCGCCCCTATAATGCCAGGGTGCCGGCCGCGTCCTGCGGCGGCAGCCTTCCGGGCCGGCCCTCGGCCCCGGGCCTGCATTGCCCCCTCGCCCTCTGACATGACTTCCCGACAACCCCCGGTGTGGTTGCGCCTCTGGCATCGCTTCGCACCGGCCGAACGCGCCGGCTTTATCGACGGCGCGCGCTACTTTGCCCCGTCCCTGCCCGCGGTCTTCTCCTGGGGCCTGGTGACCGGCGTGGCGATGAGCAAATCCGTAATGACCGTGCCCGAAGCCATCGGCATGTCGCTGCTGGTCTATGCCGGCTCGGCGCAGCTGGCGGTGCTGCCGCTGTTCGCCGCGGGCCTGCCGCTGTGGACCATCTGGCTGACCGCGGCCGTGGTCAACCTGCGCTTCGTGATCTTCAGCGCCGGCATGCAGCCGCACTTCAGCTACATGCCGCTATGGCGGCGCACCATCCTGGGCTCGTTCAACGGCGACCTGCACTTCGTCTACTTCCTGCAGAAGTACAGCACGCCCGGCTACGAGCCTGGCAAGGAAGGCTACTTCTGGGGCATGGCGCTGACCAACTTCTGCGTGTGGCAGCTGTCGTCGATCATCGGCATCGTGCTGGCCAGCCTGTTCCCCGACAGCTGGGGCCTGGGGCTGGCGGGCACCATGGCGCTGATCCCGGTGATGATCGCCACCATCAACTCGCGCTCCACGTTGCTGGCCGTGGTGGTGTCGGCGGTGCTGGCGCTGCTTTGCTTCGACTTGCCGTACCGCCTCAGCCTGGTGGTGGCAGTGGTGGGCGCGATTGCCGCCGGCATGGCCAGCGACGACCTGGCCGCGCGCGCGGCGCTGCGCGGCATCCGCCGGCGCAAGCCCAAGGCCCCCGAGGTCACCAACGCCGCCGCGCCGGAAACGCCGCCGGGAGACCGCGCATGAGCCATCTTGAAATCTGGATTGCCATCCTTGGCATGGCGGTCGTCACCATCGTCACGCGCGCGCTGTTCCTGATGGCCGGCGAGCATGTCACCGTGCCCGACCGCATCGCGCGGGCGCTGCGCTATGCGCCGGCCGCGGCACTGGCGGCGATCATCCTGCCGGACCTGATGACCTGGCAGGGGCATTTCACGGTGGCGTTCTCCAACGACAAGCTGATGGCCGGGATTGCGGCCACGTTGTTCTACCTGCTGACGCGGAAGATGGTGGGGATGATCATGGTGGGGATGGCGGTGTATACGGCGTTGAGGTTGCTGGGGTGAGGGCCGGCGCGTCGACGAAGTAAGGCCAGCGGCGAGCCACCGCCCGCCTCATCCTCCAAACGCCGCCGCCGCCCTCTCCAGCCGATCCCGCACCCCGGCCCAATCCTGCCCTTCAGGCAACACCTCGAACATCAGCTGCGTATAGCCCTGCTTGTCGAGCTTGCGCAGCAAGCGGTAAAGCTCGCGCGCATAGGCCGCCGCGTCCGCAGGCGCCTGCACCCAGGTACAACGCTGGTCCACCAGCGGCGCCCGGCCGACCCACGCCACGCGGGCATCGTCCGGCAGCGAGGCTAGCTGCGCCGATGCTGCTTGCGCATCGGCCAGCAGCAGCGGTGTGTGCGGCGCGTAGTGGGCCTTGAGCGTGCCTGAAGCCCGCGGCGCGGCCGCATCGGGCGGCAGCGGGGCCGCGCCCAATACCTGCGCCATCATCGCCGCGGTGATCGCCCCCGGCCGCAGCAGCACCGGGCCGATGCCCTGGTCCAGCCGCGACAGGTCGACGATGGTCGATTCGATACCGACCTCCACGCCATCGCCTTCCAGCACATAGACCGCATCGCCGAACTCGTCGCGCACATGCTGCGCGGTGGTCGGGCTGACCTGGCCGAACTTGTTGGCCGACGGCGCGGCAATGCCGCCGCGGCCGCGCTTGAAGCGGGCCAGCAGCGCCTGCGCCACGGGGTGCGAGGGGCAACGCACGCCAATGCTGTCCTGGCCGCCGGCGACGGCCGGATGGATATGCGCGGCGCGCTTCAGGATCAGCGTCAGCGGGCCGGGCCAGAAGGCGTCGATCAGCTGCTGCGCGGCCTCGGGGACCTCGTCGGTCCAGTAGCCGATATCGGCGCCGTCCACCACGTGGACGATCACCGGATGGTTCGACGGCCGGCCCTTGAGCGCGAAGATGCGGGCGACCGCCTCGGGATTCTCGGCGTCCGCACCGAGCCCGTAGACGGTTTCGGTGGGAAAGGCGACCAGTTGCCCGGCCTCGAGCAGGCGGACGGCTTCGTCCAGTTCAGCGGCCGTGGGCATGCGCGGCGACATCGTGTTCCTTGGAGCTATGGCTTCAGAGCGGGATATGCAGCGCCTGCGCGGCGGCGGCAAAGGCGGCGTCGGCCGCTTCGGCATGCTCGCCCACGCAGTTGACGTGGCCCATCTTGCGCGACGGGCGCGCATCGCCCTTGCCGTACAGGTGCAGCTTGGCGCCGGGTTGCGCCACCACCTCGTCCCAGGACGGCGTGCGCTCCAGGCCGAACTCGAACCACACGTCGCCCAGCAGGTTCAGCATCTTGCCAGCCGAGTGCTGGCGCGTGCTGCCCAGCGGCAGCCGCGCCATGGCGCGCACCTGCTGTTCGAACTGGCTGGTCTCGCACGCATCCATGGTGATATGGCCGGAGTTGTGCGGGCGCGGCGCCATCTCGTTGGCGACCAGCGAGCCGTCGGTCAGCACGAAGAACTCGATGCACAGCACGCCGACGTAGCCCATCTCCGTAGCGATGGCAGCCGCTGCAGCACGCGCGCGGTCGGCAATGTCAGGCGACACGCTGGTCGACGGCATCACCGTCGAGAACAGGATGCCGTCGCGGTGCACGTTCTCGGCCAGCGGCCAGGTGGCGGTGGAGCCGTCCGCGGCACGCGCGGCCAGCACCGAGACCTCATAGGCCAGCGGCAGCATCTGCTCCAGCACGCACGGCACGTGCTGCATGGCATTCCAGGCGGCGCGCACGTCGTCGCGCGTCTTCACGCGCGCCTGGCCCTTGCCGTCGTAGCCCATGCGCGCGGTCTTGAGGATGCCGGGCAGCACGTGGTCGGGCAACTGGTCGACATCGGCATCGTGCTGGATCACCCAGTGCGGGGCCGGCGACACGCCGGTGCGCTCGGCGCACGCGGCAAAGAACTTCTTCTCGCCGATGCGGTTCTGCGCGATCGACACGCAGTAGCCGCGCGGCGCGACAAAGGCGCCCAGCTGCTCGAGCCGGTCCAGCGACAGCGACGGCACGTTCTCGAACTCGGTGCTTACCGCCTGGCACAGCTTGCCCATTTCGGCCAGCGCGGCCTCGTCGGTGTATTGCGCACAGATATGCTTGTCCGCCACCGAGCCGGCCGGGCTGTCCTGGTCCGGATCGAGCACGCATACGCGATAGCCCATCGCCTGCGCCGCATGCGTGAACATGCGGCCGAGCTGGCCGCCACCCAGCATGCCGAGCCACGCACCGGGCAGGATGGGCGCGTCGGGACGGTCGACGCCGAACTCGGCGCGCGATTCCGGCGTGTGGGCTTCGGAGAGGTAGGGATGGATATCGGTAGGCATTGCTAGGTTCCGTGGGATGTCCGGATGATTACAGCGGCAGCGTCATCGCGCGCGCGGCTTCGGTCTGCTTCGCGCGGAACGCTTCCAGCGCGCCGGCCAGCGCCTCGTCGGTGGTGGCCAGCGTGGCGATCGCGTGCAGCGCGGCATTGGCGGCACCGGCCTCGCCGATGGCAAAGGTGGCCACCGGCACGCCCTTGGGCATCTGCACGATCGACAGCAGCGAATCCTCGCCACGCAGGTACTTGGACGGCACCGGCACGCCGAACACCGGCACGATGGTCTTGGCGGCGATCATGCCGGGCAGGTGCGCGGCCCCGCCGGCCCCGGCGATGATGGCGCGGATGCCGCGGCTGCGCGCGCTCTCGGCATAGCGGAACATGTCGTCCGCCATGCGGTGCGCCGACACCACCTGGGCTTCGAACGGCACGCCGAAATCCTTCAGCATGGCCACTGCGTGCTGCATCACGTCCCAGTCGGAACTGCTGCCCATCACCACGCCGACCAGCGGCTTGTCTTGCTTGCTCACGTTTGATCCTTCCTTGTTTGCGCCCCTCTCCCGCTTGCGGGAGAGGGGCGGGGGTGAGGGCCGGCGCCTCTTGACGCGTGGCGCCTTGCTGAACCACCCCTCACCCTGCCCTCTCCCCATGAGGGGAGAGGGGAACACATTTTGGTTACTGCAGTTCTTCGCCCGTCAGGCGCGTCAGCGCTTCACGGTACTTGGCGGCGGTCTTTTCGATCACCTCGTCCGGCAGTTGCGGCGCCGGCGCGGTCTTGGGCCAGGGCTTGCCGTCGATGCGCACGGCTTCCAGCCAGTCGCGCACGAACTGCTTGTCGAACGACGGCGGGTTGGTGCCCACCTGGTAGGAATCGGCCGGCCAGAAGCGCGACGAATCGGCGGTCAGGACCTCGTCCATCAGCGTCAGCACGCCATTGTCGTCCAGGCCGAACTCGAACTTGGTATCGGCGATGATGATGCCGCGCGTGGCCGCAAACTCGGCCGCTTCCTTGTACAGGCGGATCGAGATCTCGCGCATCTGGCGCGCCAGCGCGATGCCGATGCGGGCCTCGACTTCGGCGAACGAGATGTTCTCGTCGTGCTCGCCCATCTCGGCCTTGGCGGCCGGGGTGAAGATCGGCTCGGGCAGCTTCTGC
The DNA here is from genome assembly GCF_058792255.1 of Cupriavidus sp. CPT47-8839-RL05A. Lineage (NCBI taxonomy): Bacteria > Pseudomonadati > Pseudomonadota > Betaproteobacteria > Burkholderiales > Burkholderiaceae > Cupriavidus > Cupriavidus sp. CPT47-8839-RL05A. The sequence goes on from NZ_JBYTEG010000003.1 coordinate 261,089, forward strand.
GCGTTCTGCAGGCCGGCGGGCAGCTCGATCCCGCACACCTTGCCGGTGGCCTGGTAGTCCTTCCAGCCGCTGCCGGCGAGATAGCCGCGCACCACGGCTTCGACCAGGATCGGCCGCAGGCGCTTGACCACTACGGCGCGGCCCTTGACCTGCTCCACTTCCTCCGGCGCGACCACGGTCTCGGGCGCGATGCCGGTCTCGTGGTTCGGCACGATGTGCGCGAGCTTGCGGAACCAGAAGTTCGCCATCTGGTTCAGCACGCGGCCCTTGTCGGGAATCGGCTCGCCCATGATGACGTCGAACGCCGACAGGCGGTCGGTGGTGACGATCAGCAGCTTGTCATTGCCGACGGCATAGTTGTCGCGCACTTTGCCGTGGCCCAGCAGCGGCAGCGAGTTGATGGAGGACTGGTAGAGAGCGTTGGACATGATGGTTCCGATAAAACGGCGAAGCCGCCGGGCGCTGGATGCGTGCCGCGGCGGCCGGAACTGCAATCCGCCTTCCCCTTGCGCGGAAGGCGGACTAGGGACATTTACTGCACGACCTGCGACAGCGTGCCCGCCTTGTACTGCTGCGCGATGTCGGTCAGGCCGATCGGCTTGATCTTGCCGGCCTGGCCTTCGCAGCCGAAGGCGATGTAGCGCGCCTTGCACACCTGCTTGGCGGCTTCGCGAGCCGGCTTCAGGTATTCGCGCGGGTCGAACTTGCTCGGGTTCTCGGCGAAGAAGCGGCGGATCGCGCCGGTCATGGCCAGGCGGATGTCGGTGTCGATGTTGATCTTGCGCACGCCGTACTTGATCGCTTCCTGGATTTCCTCGACCGGCACGCCGTAGGTTTCCTTCATGTCGCCGCCGAACTTGCGGATCTCTTCCAGCAGCTCTTGCGGAACCGACGACGAGCCGTGCATCACCAGGTGGGTGTTGGGGATGCGGGCGTGGATTTCCTTGATGCGGCTGATCGCCAGGATGTCGCCGGTGGGCTTGCGCGTGAACTTGTAAGCGCCGTGCGAGGTGCCGATGGCGATGGCCAGGGCATCCAGCTGGGTGGCCTTGACGAAGTCGGCGGCCTGCTCCGGATCGGTCAGCAGCATGGAGTGGTCCAGCACGCCGACGGCGCCGATGCCGTCTTCTTCGCCGGCTTCACCGGTTTCCAGCGAGCCCAGGCAGCCCAGTTCGCCTTCCACGGTCACGCCGACGGCGTGGGCCAGCTGCACCACCTTGCGGGTGACGTCGATGTTGTACTCGTACTCGGCCGGGGTCTTGCCGTCTTCGCGCAGCGAGCCGTCCATCATCACCGACGAGAAGCCCAGGTCGATCGCGCCCTGGCAGATCGCCGGCGACTGGCCGTGGTCCTGGTGCATCACCACCGGAATGTGGGGATAAGCCTCTACCGCGGCTTCGATCAGGTGGCGCAGGAAATGCTCACCGGCGTATTTGCGCGCGCCGGCCGAGGCTTGCATGATCACCGGGGCGTTGACCTCGTCGGCAGCCTGCATGATGGCCTGCACTTGCTCGAGGTTGTTGACGTTGAAGGCCGGCAGGCCGTAGCTGTTCTCGGCCGCGTGGTCCAGCAGCTGGCGCATCGATACGAGTGGCATGTCTAACTCCTAATAAAAAATGGGGTGTCTTCCGCGTATTCTTCTAATCGGCGCTTACGCAGTGCATCGACTTACGTGGCGCTGCCCGTGCCTGCCGGCTCCGTCAGCCTTGCGCATTCCGCGCTGGCGCTCCGTCCGGCATGGCACGCATTGCTTCATCTCACTTTCAGCTGCCCACCCTGACGATCTTCAGGGTGTTGGTGCCGCCCGGCTGGCCCATCGGCTCGCCGATGGTCAGCACGATGAAATCGCCGCGCTGCACCACGCCCTGCGCCAGCAGCAGTTCTTCTGCCTGCTCCAGCGCGGTGTCGCGGTCGGCGCTGGACTGCAGCGGCAGCGGCACCACGTTGCGGTACAGCTGCATCTTGCGCTGCGAGGCCAGGTTGGGCGTCATCGCATAGATCGGCACATGGATGCGGTGACGGCTCATCCACAATGCGGTGGCGCCGGAATCGGTCAGCGCGGCAATCGCCTTCACCTGCAAATGATAGGCCGTGAACAGCGCACCCATCGCCACCGACTGGTCGATGCGCGAAAAGGTCTGGTTCAGGAAATCGGTGTCGAGCTGCACCACCTCGGACTTCTCGGCTTCGATGCAGACCGCGGCCATGGCCTCGACCGTCTCCACGGGGTAGCGGCCGGCGGCGGTTTCGGCCGACAGCATCACCGCGTCGGTGCCGTCCAGCACGGCGTTGGCCACGTCCGAGACCTCGGCGCGCGTGGGCACCGGGTTGACGATCATGCTCTCCATCATCTGGGTGGCGGTGATGGTCAGCTTGTTGGCCTCGCGCGCCAGCTTGATCATGCGCTTCTGCAGCGCCGGCACGGCGGCATTGCCGACTTCCACGGCCAGGTCGCCGCGCGCCACCATGATGCCGTCGGACGCCTGCAGGATCTCTTCCAGCACGCCCGGGCGGATCGCCTCGGCGCGCTCGATCTTGGCGATCATGCGGGCCTTGTGGCCGTGCGGCTGGCCGGCCACCGCGGTCAGCTGGCGCGCCATTTCCATGTCGGTGGCGTTCTTGGGGAAGCTGACCGCGACGTAGTCGGCGCCCAGGGCCATGGCGGTCTTGATGTCGTCCATGTCCTTGGCGGTCAGCGCCGGCGCCGACAGCCCGCCGCCCTGGCGGTTGATGCCCTTGTTGTTGGACAGCTCGCCGCCCACGCGCACGGTGGTGAAGATCTCGCTGCCGAACACACGGTCCACCACCAGCACGATCAGGCCGTCGTTGAGCAGCAGCAGGTCGCCCGGGCCGACGTCGCGCGGCAGGTCCTGGTAGTCCAGGCCGGCGCGCTGCTCGTTGCCTAGCTGGCAGCTCGAATCCAGGATGAACGGGTCGCCCGCCTTGAGCGTGATCTTGCCGTGCTCGAACTTGCCGACGCGGATCTTGGGGCCCTGCAGGTCGGCCATGATGGCGACCTCGCGCCCGCATGCCTGCGCGGCTTCGCGCACCAGGCGGGCGCGGTCGAGATGGTCCTGGGCGGTGCCGTGCGAAAAATTCAGCCGCACCACGTCGACCCCCGCCGCGATCATGCGGGTCAGGATTTCCAGCGAGCTGGAGGCGGGGCCGATGGTGGCGACGATCTTGGTGGAACGAGTCATGCGCGGAATTCCTGGTTCAGGGCCCCGGCAACACCGCCGGGCCCGGCGGATGCGTCAGCCTGCGGCGCGCTGCTCCAGCACTTCGAATGCGGGCAGCTTCTTGCCTTCCAGGAATTCCAGGAACGCCCCGCCGCCGGTGGAGATATAGCCCACGCGGTCGGCGATGCCGTACTTGGCAATGGCCGCCAGCGTGTCGCCGCCGCCGGCGATCGAGAACGCCTTCGATTCGGCGATGGCCTGGGCCAGCACCTTGGTGCCGTTGCCGAACTGGTCGAACTCGAACACGCCCACCGGGCCGTTCCAGACGATGGTGCCGGCGGCCTTGAGCTGCTCGGCCAGCATCGCGGCGGTCTTGGGGCCGATGTCCAGGATCATGTCGTCGTCGGCCACGTCCTTGACGTCCTTGACGGTGGCCGCGGCGGTGGCGCTGAATTCCTTGGCGCACACCACGTCGACCGGGATCGGCACCGAGGCTCCACGCTTGGCCATGATGTCGATGATGGTTTTGGCGTCGCCGACCAGGTCGGCTTCGGCCAGCGACTTGCCGATCTTCAGGCCGGCGGCCAGCATGAAGGTATTGGCAATGCCGCCGCCAACGATCAGGTTGTCGACCTTGTCGGCCAGCGACTTCAGGATGGTCAGCTTGGTCGAGACCTTGGAGCCGGCCACGATCGCCACCAGCGGGCGCGCCGGCTGGCCCAGCGCCTTGCCCAGCGCGTCGATCTCTGCGGCCAGCAGCGGGCCGGCGCAGGCGATCGGCGCGTACTTGGCGATGCCATGCGTGGTGGCTTCGGCACGGTGGGCGGTGCCGAAGGCATCGTTCACGTAGACGTCACACAGCTTGGCCATCTTCTGGGCCAGTTCGTCGCTGTTCTTCTTTTCGCCCTTGTTCACGCGGCAGTTTTCCAGCAGCACCACCTGGCCCGGCGCCACCTCGACGCCGTCGACCCAGTTCTGCACCAGCTTGACCGGCTTGCCCAGCAACTCGGACAGGCGCGTGGCGATCGGCGCCAGCGAGTCCTCGGGCTTGAACTCGCCCTCGGTCGGGCGGCCCAGGTGGGAGGTGACCATCACCGCGGCGCCGCCAGCCAGGCAGGCCTCGATCGCCGGCACCGAGGCGCGGATGCGGGTGTCCTCGGTGATGTTGCCGGCGTCATCCTGCGGCACGTTCAGGTCGGCGCGGATAAACACCCGCTTGCCGGAGATTTTGCCTTGGGAAATCAGGTCGGAAAGACGCAGGACAGAGGTCATGGCGATGGATGGCGCGAGATTTCGCTGGAATTCGGGGAAACGGGCATTTTACCTGATCGTGGTCAACGCTTTGCCGATTCCGGACCGTTACGCACATGTGATATGCCTCTTGCAGCACATTATGCGCAATCCCGCACAAGCCAGGTGGCGCCCCTCCCCACGAAAGAAGGGGCAGCTCCGTGCCCCTCTTGACCCCCGAGTGCGGTAATGTATGCAACGTCTGCTACAACAGACACGCAAAAGCGCCAGAGCCGGTCTTGAAACGGCCATGACAACAGGCGGCCAAAATAACAAGCAGCCAAAAAGAAAGCAGCCGGTGTGCGATCAGACGCACCGCCGGCGCCGCGCATTTCCTTGTCGCGAATGCAGGGGGTGAGTCAGATGAAAGAAGCCGACATGCACGGAGCAATCCGTGGCTTGTACGAGGGCATTCTCGATCCCGGTGCCTGGCAGCAGAGCCTGCGCACCCTGACGGATCTGGCGGGCACGGCACACGCCTCGATGATGGTCTGGGACACTGTCCGCGACCAGGTCACCGTCAATGAGATCGTCAATCCGGTGGTGGAACTGTTTTCCGAGTACGAATCGGACTACCAGGCCATCGATCCGGCCAAGCAGTTCGCGCCGCGCCTGCGGCCGGGCGACTGGTATATCGACGCGCGCGAACTGGGTGAAGGCACCATGGCCCGCCATCCGTTCTACCGCGACTTCTTCCACCGCTACGACCTGCGCTCCTACGTGGCCTGCCTGGTCGAGCGCCAGCCCCACTACGAAGTCTATTTCTCGATGCAGCGCGCGCGCACGCAGCCGCTGTTCTCGCCCGACGACACCCGCGGCATGGACTGGATCATCCCGCATATGCGCAGCGCCATGGCCATGCGCGACCGCACGCTGGGGCTGACGGTGCTGGCGCGGCTGTCGACGCAGCTGGTGGAGCGGCTCAATTTTGCCCTGCTGGTGTTCTCGCCGCAGCGCCAGGTGCTGCTGAGCAACCGCGCCGGCGAGCGCTGGGCGCGGCGCCTGGACCCGGCCGGCAAGGTGTCGGACTGGACCCTGTCGCGCCCGTTCGCCGACATGGTCCAGGCCGCCTGCGACCCGCAGCGCGCGGTCGCCGCGCAGGCCGCCCGCGCCACCGACGGCAACGGCGCCTGCGCGCAGGTGATCGTGCTGCCGCTGCCGCCCTCGCACGCGTTTGCCGCGCAATGGCAGGAACCGGCGGCGCTGGTGATCGTGCATGAGCAGGACAGCGCGCCGCTGTTGCTGGCGCCGGTGCTGCGCGACCTGTACGGACTGACCCCGGCGGAGACCCGGCTGACCACCCAGCTGGCCACCGGACAGGGCCTGCCCGAAGCCAGCCAGCAGCTGAACATCCGCCACGAAACCGCGCGCACCCAGCTCAAGGCCATATTCCACAAGACCGGCTGCAACAGCCAGGCCCAGCTGACGCATCTGCTCTCGCGCCTGGGCGCGGCGCTGGACCAGGCCTGAACACCACGCGCCCGGCAGCGGGCCGGCGCCGCGCCCGCGGCCCGCCCGTTGCCCCGCGAAGAAAGTGCTAAAAATAAAAGAAGTAAAAAGAAGGGAAGCCATGAGCGACACACAGATGCACGACACCATTCGCGCGCTGTACGAGGGGATCTTCGATGCCGATGCCTGGCAGCGCAGCCTGGGCGCGCTGTGCCAGGTCAGCGGCAGCACGCATGCCCATCTGCTGGTGCTCGACACCGTCAACGAGCGCGTGCTGGTGAACCAGGAGGTCAACCCCATGCCGGAGGCGGTGGCCGCCTACAGCGAACAGTACGTAGCCATCGACCCGGCCCTGCCGTTCGCCAGGCGCATGTCGGTGGGCAACTGGTATATCGATTCACGCGAGCTGGGCGCGCAGGCGATGCGCAAGTCGCCCTTCTACGGCGAGTTCCTGCGGCAATTCGAACAGTCATCGGTGATGGCCTGCCTGATCGAGCGCCAGCCACACTACGACGTGTTCCTGTCGCTGCAGCGCCCGCAGGGCCACGACCACTATTCGCCCGAAGACGCGCGCGCGCTCGACTGGGCCATCCCGCACGTGCGCCATGCGATGGCGCTGCGCGACCGCACCCACCAGGTGTCGGCACTGGCGCATGCGTCGGCGCAACTGATGGAGCGGCTGCCGTTCGGCGTGATCGTGTTCCGCGAGGACGGCAAGCCGCTGATGGCCAACAGCATTGGCGAGACCTGGGTGCGCCGGCTGCTGCCGGCGGTGTCGGTCGAAACCCGCGCCGTGGCGCCGCCCGCCATAGCCGTGCGCGAGGAAGCCGACTGGCAGCTGTCGCGCTCGTTTGCCGAGGCGCTGCGGGCGGCATGCAACCCCGCCAACCCGCAGCCGGCGCAGGCGCTGCGCGCGGCTGACAGCGCCGGCCGCCAGGCCCAGGTCGTCCTGCTGCCGCTGCCGCCGGCGCACCATCTGGCGATGGACTGGCAGCGCCCCAGCGTGCTGGTGGCGATCCACGAGCCCGGCACCGCGCCGATGACGCTGCCAGCCGTTTTGCGCGACCTCTACGGCCTCACGCCGGCCGAAACCCGGCTGGCCTTGCAGCTGTCATCGGGCATCGGCCTGCCCGAGGCGTGCGAGCTGATCGGCATCCGGCGCGAGACCGGACGCACCCAACTCAAGGCAATCTTCACCAAGACCGGGACGGGCACGCAGGCGCAACTGGCGCACCTGCTCACGCGGCTGGGGGTACGGACCTGACCGAGGCCAGCGCGCGTCAGTCGATCGACGCGCCCACGGTCTTGACCACCCCCGCCCACTTCTGCCGATCCCCCTTCACCGTAGCCTTGAACTGATCCACGGTCTCGACCCGCGGCGTGTTGCCGGCATCGATCAGCTTCTGGCGGATCGCCGGCGTTTCCAGCGCCACCTTCACCGCATCGTTGACCTTACGCGCGATCTTCGGATCCAGCCCCTTGGGCCCGAAGAAGCCGAACCAGATGGTGCTGTTGAAGCCGGGCAGGCCGCTCTCGGCAATGGTCGGCACGTCGGGAATCACTTGCACGCGCTGCTTGGTAGTCACGCCCAGCAGGCGCACCTTGCCGGCGCGGTACTGCGGCAGCACGCTCTGCACCTGGTTGAAGATGCAGCAGACCTCGCCCTTCACCACCGCCTGCAGCGCGTCGGGGCCGCCCTTGTAGGGCACGTGGACCATGTCCAGGCCGGCGCGCGCGTTGAACTCGGCAAAGGCCAGGTGCGTGCCGGTGCCGTTGCCGGTGGAGGCGAAGTTGTACTTGCCCGGGTTGGCCTTGACCTTCTCGATAAACTCCTTGACCGACTTCACGTCCAGCACCGCCGGGTTGACGGTCAGCACGTTGGAGACCTCGACCAGCGGCGCGATCGGGGTGAAATCGGCCTCGGCGTCGAACGGCAGGTTCTTGTACAGCGCCGGGTTGATGCCGTGCGTGGCGGCAGTGCCCAGCAGCAGCGTGTAGCCATCCGGCTTGGCATGCGCGACCACCTCGGAGGCCACGTTGCCGCCGGCGCCCGGCCGGTAGTCGTAGATGATGGTGGTCTTCAGCGACTTCTGCAGCGACTCCTGCAGCGTGCGGCCGACGATGTCGACGCCGGAGCCGGCAGTAAAGCCCATCAGGATCGTCACCGGCTGCGTCGGCCACTCCCCTTGCGCGCGGGCGGGCATGCTGACCGTGCTGACGGCAGCGGCGGCGCACAGCGCGGCCAGGCCGGTAGCGGAACGGAAGGACAAGCGCGGAAGCAGGCGGGACGAAATAGGCATGGGGGCACCGTCGGAGAGAGTCAGGACTGAACATGGGGCCGGCCGGGATCTGAGCCTCGGGCCAGCCCCACAAGATAGCAAGGATCCTGCCAAAACCAAACGACCGAGTTCGCTTGAAGGTATGCCATGCGGGCATATGGCCGCTCAGCGCCGCAGCAGGCCTACCAGTTCGTCGATCTCCGGCAAGGGCGCGCCGGTGCCGGCAGCGCCTTCTTCGTCCGCCTCCAGCAGCCCGTCGGCCAGCGCGCGCTTGTCGCGGTGCAGGTCGACGATGCGCTCTTCGATGGTGCCGGCATTGATCAGCCGGTACACCGTCACCGGACGCTGCTGGCCGATGCGGTGCGCGCGGCCCATGGCCTGGTCTTCGGCGGCGGGGTTCCACCAGGGGTCGGCAATGATCACGTAGTCGGCCGCGGTCAGGTTCAGGCCGAAGCCGCCGGCCTTCAGGCTGATCAGGAAGACATCGCCCTCGCCCGCCTGGAAGGCGGCCACGCGGCGGGTGCGCTCGGCCGCGGGGGTGGCGCCGTCCAGGTACTGCAGCGCCAGCCCGGCGCGCTCCAGCCCCTGGCGCAGCAACTGCAGGAAATCGACAAACTGGCTGAACACCAGGGTCTTGTGGCCGCTCGCGGCAAGCTCGCTGGCCAGCTCGACAAAGGCGCGCACCTTGGCGCCTTCGGGCAGCTGGCCGCTGAGTTCCGGCGTGACCAGGCGCGGATCGCACGCGGCGCGCCGCAGCCGCATCAGCTGCGCCAGCACGTGGATGCGCGCCTGGGCCTGGTGCTGGGCCTGCGCCAGGGCGCGCGCTCGGGCCCCGGCAGGCGCGCCTTTGGTGGCCTTGCGTGCCGCTTCCACGCGCGCCAGTGCGGCCTCGGCCTCGGTCTGGGCCTGGCGGCGCAGGGCCTCGTAGTGCGCGGCTTCGACCGGCTCGGGCTCGACCCGGATCACCAGCTCCGTGCGCGGCGGCAGTTCGTCCAGCACCTGCGCCTTGGTCCGGTGCAGCACGAACGGCGCGATCATGCGGCGCAGCCGCTGGCGCGCCTCGCGCATGCCGCCGCGCTCGATCGGGTTGGCAAAGTGTTCGTTGAAGCGGGCCAGCGAGCCCAGCAAACCCGGATTGCAGAACCGCATCACCGACCACAGCTCGGCCAGCCGGTTCTCCACCGGCGTGCCGGTCAGCGCCATGCGGAAGCCCGACGGCAGCGCGAACATGGCCTGCGCCCGCCGCGTGACCGCGTTCTTGAAGGCCTGCGCCTCGTCCGCGACCACGGTATGCCATGCGCGCGCGCAGAACGCCTTGCTGGCCTGCTGCAGCAGCGTGTACGAGACGATCACCAGGTCATGCGGCCCGGCCTGCGCCAGCAGCGTCTCGCGATCGCCCTCGGCATAGACATGGACGTTGAGCGTGGGCGCAAAGCGCCGCGCCTCGGCTGCCCAGTTGCCGCACACCGAAGTCGGCGCGATCACCAGCGCGGCGCCGCCGCCGGCGCGCGCCACCAGCACCGCCAGCGCCTGCAGGGTCTTGCCCAGGCCCATGTCGTCGGCCAGGCAGGCGCCCAGGCCCGAGGCCGCCAGCGTCATGGCCCAGCGGTAGCCGGCCTCCTGGTAGGGCCGCAGCTCAGCCGCCAGCGTGGCAGGCAGCGCGATGTCAGCCTCGCGCGCGGCGCGCAGCCGGGCGATGCGCTGGCGGAAATGCGCATCGGGATCGACGCCGGCGCCGGCCAGCACGTCATCCAGCCACGGCGTCGCCATCTGCGGGACGCGAATGCCGTCGGGCACATGCTCACCGACGCCGGCGAGGTCGCGCAGCCGGCCGCGCAGCGTGCGCGTCAGCGCCACGTAGACGCCCTGCCCCATCGGCACGAAGCGCCCGGCGTGGCTGCCGGTCCAGTCGATCAGCTTGCCCAGCTCCAGCACCAGCCCCTCGGCCACGCGCAGCTCGCCGGCCAGCCGGTACCATGCGCCGCGGCTCTCGATGTGCACGCCCAGCTGCGGCAGGTCGGCCGGCAGCACCCGCAGTTCCTTGCCGCGCGGCCATTCCACGGCCTGCACTGCGGGCAGGCCGGGCAGCGCCTCGACCACCGCGAGCGCGTCCTCCGGATCGTCCAGCATCCAGGTGTATTCGCCGCCCGGCGGCGCCAGCGCCACCAGCTGCGGCAATGCCGCGAAGACCTCGGCCACGCTGGCCAGCTCGGCATCCAGGTCGCGTTGCGTGGCCAGGGTCTCGCCGCGCACCGCGGCCATCAGGCGCTCGCGCCCGGCGCCGGGCGCGAGCCGCGGGCCGAGCGGCCCCAGCGGCGTCACCACCAGCCGCAGCGAAATGCCGCGCCCCGCCAGCCCGCCCAACGGTGCCACCTCGGCGCGCAGGCGCGCGTCAGCCTCCACCGCGCGCGATCCGCCCGCCTGGTCGGCCTGGACCTGGAACTGGCCGGCCAGCGCGCGCAAGGTCTGGTCGAGCTGGGCGTGGCCGTCCTCAGGGATCGCCAGGCCATCGCCGATCAGCCGGGCAGCCTCGAACTGCGCCGGCGTAAAGCGGATCAGCCGCAGCCGGTGCGGGCCGTCGCGCACCACCGTGAGCTGGCGCAGCGCCTCGGCCTCCTGGCGCGCGGCGGCCGGCAGCAAGGCTTCCATCGCCGGCGCCTCGCGCACCGGCGGGAACATGCGCAGCACGTAGCGGCCGGCGCTGCGCACCGCTTCCAGCGCGGGCGCGTCCTCCACCACCTCCAGCGTCTGCGACGGCGCATGCGCCAGCACCACGCCGGGGTGCCCCACCAGCGCCATCGCCGCGGCGGCGCGGTCGAGCACGTAGCGCCGGTTGTGCGACTGGTCGCGGCGGATGGCGCGGGCCACGCGGGCGTCCCACGGCTCCAGCCGGTCGTCCTCGGCCACGCGCGCCAGCGGCACTGGCCTGGGCTTGCCCCAGCCGCGCGCGCCGCGCACCTGCTCGAGCGGCTCGATCGTGCCGGGCGCGCCGTCGGCATCCAGCGTCAGCGCCCACAGCAGGCGCCTGCCGCCTTCGGCCCCGGCGGCAGGCTCGCTGCCGGCGAGCGCGCGCAGCGCCTCCAGCGCCTGCTGCCAGCCGGGCTGCGGCGCGGACGCGCCGCCGGGGTCGGAAGCCCTGTCAGGCGGGACATCGGGTCCGGGATGTGGGGTCAAAGGCACGGCGAGTGTGGGAATCAAGGCCGCCAGCGCGGCGGCACGATGCGCGGAACAGGGCAAGAATGCCCGAAAAAGAGGATTCTAGACCGCAGCGGCGCCCGCGCCGCGTTGTGACCCATGTCCCCCGGGCTTACAATGTCGTTTTTGCTATTTCCACGGCGCAGGGAGAACAGACATGTCGATGGCGGATCGCGACGGCAAGATTTGGATGGACGGCAAGCTGATCGAATGGCGCGACGCCAAGATCCACGTGCTGACGCATACGCTGCACTATGGCATGGGCGTGTTCGAGGGCGTACGCGCCTACAAGACCCCCGAAGGCACCGCCATCTTCCGCCTGAAGGAGCACACCCGCCGCCTGTTCAATTCGGCCAAGATCTTCCAGATGGTCATGCCCTTCGACGAGGCCACCCTGGAAGCGGCGCAGCGCGAAGTGGTGCGCGCCAACAAGCTGGAATCCTGCTACATCCGCCCGATCGTGTGGGTCGGCGACGAGAAACTGGGCGTCTCGGCCAAGGGCAACACCATCCACGTGGCAATCGCGGCCTGGCCGTGGGGCGCCTACCTGGGCGAGGAAGGCATGGAGCGCGGCATCCGCGTGAAGACCTCGTCGTTCACGCGCCACCACGTCAACGTGTCGCTGGTGCGCGCCAAGGCGAGCGGCTACTACATCAACTCGATCCTGGCCAACCAGGAAGCCACCGGCCTGGGCTACGACGAAGCGCTGCTGCTCGACACCGAGGGCTATGTCAGCGAAGGCTCGGGCGAGAACGTGTTTATCGTGCGCAACGGCGTGATCTACACGCCGGACCTGGCCTCGTGCCTGGACGGCATCACCCGCGACGCCACCCTGACCATCGCGCGCGACCTGGGCATCGAGGTGCGTGAAAAGCGCATTACCCGCGACGAGATGTATTGCGCCGACGAGGCCTTCTTCACCGGCACCGCCGCCGAAGTGACGCCGATCCGCGAACTGGACGACCGCGTCATCGGCGAAGGCCGCCGCGGCCCGGTGACCAAGCAGATCCAGGACGCGTTCTTTGCCGCCGTGGGCGGCACCAACGAAAAGTACAAGAAGTGGCTGACGCTGGTCTGAGCACCGGCTGCCAGCCCCTGTTGCGCGCGCCCGGCACTGCCGGGCGCGGCACACCCGCTGTTTTCATCGAACAATAAGCATCACTCCCTGCAACACCATGACGCAAACCGCCACCATCATCGAAATCGGCGCTGAAGACATTCCGCTGCATTGCCCGACCGCCAACACCCCGGCATGGAACTACCATCCGCGCGTGTTCCTCGACGTGGCAGACACCGGCGAAGCCAAGTGCCCCTACTGCGGCACCGTCTACAAGCTCAAGCCGGGCACCGTGCTGAAGGGCCACCACTGACCCGAGCCGCCCGCATGCGCACGATCCCGACGCTCCGGGCCGCTTGCAGGCGCCCCGGAGCGTCGGCATTGCCGGCGTCCGCGCCGACGCACCCGTGCCGGCTCCAAGCGCCCCGCCCATGAAGAAAGCCCTCGTCATCGCCCCCAACTGGATCGGCGACGCCCTGATGGCGCAGCCGCTCTTTGCGCTGCTCAAGGCGCGCCATCCGCGCCTGGTCATCGACGCACTCGCGCCCAAGTGGGTCGCGCCCGTGCTCGCGCGCATGCCGGAGATCGGCCGCGTGTTCCCGTCCGACCTCGCGCACGGCAAGCTGCAGCTGTCGGCACGGCTGATGTTCGCGCAGCAGCTCAAGAACGAAGGCTACGACCTCGCCTACGTGCTGCCGAACTCGCTCAAGTCGGCACTGGTCCCCTGGCTGGCCGGCATCCCGCTGCGCATCGGCTACCGCGGCGAAGCCCGCTTCGGCCTGCTCAACGTGCGCCACGCCAACCCGCCGCGCGACAAGCGCCCGCCGATGGTGGAGCACTACGCCCGCCTGGCGCTCAAGCCCGGCGCGCGCCTGCCCGAAGACCTGCCCGAGCCGCGCCTGCGCGTCGACCCGACGCGCATGGCGGCCACCGCCGAGCGCTTTGGCATCGCCCCGCACACGCGCGTGATCGCGTTCTGCCCGGGAGCCGAGTTCGGCCCGGCCAAGCGCTGGCCGGCCGGGCATTTCGCCAGGCTCGCGCAGATGCTGCGGCGTTCCTACCCGTATGCGCAGATGATCACGCTGGGCTCGGCCAAGGACGCCGAGATCGCCGCCGAGATCGTCAGCGAGGCCCCGTTCGTGCGCAACCTTTGCGGCCAGACCTCGCTGGATGATGCCGTGGACCTGCTGGCGCTGTCCGAAGCCGCGGTCTGCAACGACTCCGGCCTGATGCACGTCACCGCGGCGCTGAACCGGCCCCAGGTGGCGGTGTTCGGCTCGAGCGACCCGCGCCACACGCCGCCGTTGTCACAGGCAGCGAGTATCATGTGGCTGCAGCTGGAGTGCAGTCCCTGCTTCAAGCGCGAGTGCCCGCTGGGCCACCTGCGCTGCCTGAAAGAGATCGAACCTGAAATGGTGTTCGTCGAGCTGCGCAAGCTGCTGCACCGGCCCTGACCTCACTGCCCTCGCCACTTCTACTGCCACCATGCCTCGCTTTGCCCGCCTGTTCGATTCCGCCGAAGACATCGTCGAAGCCTTTCGCGAAGCGCTGAAGCTGCGCGACGCAGACGGCGCGCTGCGCCTGTGGCTGGACGAAGACTCGATCACCTGCGTGCTGCCCGACGGCCAGCGCCTGATCGGCCACGAACAGCTGCGCCAGGCCTTCCTGCAACTGCTGGAAGAACAGCCGGTGCTGGTTGATGCAATCGAGACCAGCAGCCATGCGTCGATGGCCGTGTCGATCTTCGACGTGACCGAGGCGCTGCGCTTCGGCGGCGACCGCGTCGAGGCCGACCTGTACGTGCACACCACCTATGTGCTGATGCAGAACCACGAAGGCTGGCGCCTGGCGCATATCCACTGCAGCCCGGCCAACGCGGTGCAGGTTGCCGCCGTGGCCGCCGCGCCGGGGCAGGCGCTGCACTGAACCCGCATGGCCGCCGCGCCGCGGCCTGCTGCAACACCACGCCGGCATGACGCAGCTTCCGCACCACCGCCTTCCCCAGGCCGTCCACGCCGCCCAGGCTGATCCCGCCACGGCGCCCGGCCATGGCTACGGCGAAGGCGTGCCGATGCCCTGGTGGCTGCGCGGCGGCCATGCCCAGACCATCATCCCCGCGCGCTTCACGCGCCGCCCACCGCGCGTGAGCTTCCGCCGCGAGCGCTGGGATACCCCCGACCAGGACTTCATCGACCTCGACTGGACCACCCACCCGGTGCGCCCGGACACGCCGCTGGTGGTGATGTTCCACGGCCTGGAGGGCGATTCCGGCAGCCACTACGCGCAGGCGCTGATGCATGCGCTGTCCCTGCGCGGCTGGCAGGGCGTGGTCCCGCATTTCCGCGGCTGCTCGGGCGAGCTCAACCTGGCGCCGCGCTTCTACCATTCGGGCGATTCGGCCGAGATCCGCTGGGTGCTGGAGCGCATGCGCCAGCGCCATTGCGCCAACGGGCGCAAGCTGCTGGTGGTGGGGATCTCGCTGGGCGGCAACGCACTGCTGCGCTTCCTGGGCGAGGACGGCACCAGCGCCGGCCACGTGCATGCGGCCGCGGCGATCTCCGCGCCGCTGGACCTGGCTGCCGGCGGCGCGGCGCTATCAGCCGGCTTCAACCTGGTCTACACGCGCATGTTCCTGCAGACGCTCAAGCGCAAGTCGCTGGCCAAGCTGGGGCAGTTCCCGGGGCTGTTCGACCGCGACACGATGCTGGCCAGCCGCGACCTGTACGCCTTCGACAACGTCGTCACCGCGCCGCTGCACGGCTTTGTCGATACCGACGACTACTGGCGCCGCGCCGCCAGCAAACCCGTGCTGCGCGACATCGCCGTGCCCACGCTGGTGCTCAATGCGCGCAACGATCCCTTCCTGCCGGCCCGGCACCTGCCCGGCCCGGCCGACGCCAGCCCCCAGGTATGGCTGGAACAGCCCGAGCACGGCGGCCATGTCGGCTTCATGACCCCGCCCGAGGGCTGGCGCCGGCACCTGCCCCTGCTGCCCGACGGGCGCTTCAGCGGCGACATCGAATGGTTGCCGGCACGGATCCTGAGATTTTTTGACGGCATGATGTGAGGCGGGCGCAGTCCCCCCCACGGCCCGCCGAGGAGACAGACATGGACGAGATCGTCAGGCAAGCCATGGCACGCTGGCCCAACGTGCCCAACGCCTACGGCTGGCTGGCACTGGACCGCCGCGGCCAGTGGCGCCTGCGCAATGAGTACGCCCAGCAGCACGGGCTGTCGGGCGACCCCATCCGCCATGAAGCGCTGATCGGCTTTATCGAACGCAACTACCTGTGCGACGAGCGCGGCGCCTGGTACTTCCAGAACGGCCCGCAGCGGGTGTTCGTATCACTGGGCTATGCGCCGTGGGTCGTGCGGCTGCATGAAGGCGCGTTGCGCACGACCACGCAGCAGGCCTTCACGCTGCAGGCCTGCTACGCCGACGAGCACGGCAACGTGGTGCTGGCCGGCACGGTCGAGGGCATGGCGCAAGGCAGCCCGCCGGCACAGCAGGCCGCCCTGCTGCACGACCACGACCTGGAACTGTTCAGCGGCGCCAGCACCTGGCATGGCGAAGCCTGCGGCACTGACCTGGGCGTATTTCACCATGATGGCCGCGACATCCCGATCGAGCCGATTGCCGAGAGCGAGGTGCCCAGGCGCTTTGGCTTCGTGCGCCAGCCGGCGCCGCCGGCTGGCTGAACGCCTGCCTCAGTTAGGCATGCCCTTGCTGTCCTGCTTGTCCTCGCGGTACTGGCGCTCCAGCTGGTGCAGGCGCGCATCGACCTCGGACAGCGTGTAGAAGTCGCCATCGCCGGCCTTGCGCGCGATCTGCAGTTGCTCGATCGCGGCCTGGTAGGCGCCGTCCATCGCATACTTCTCGGCCAGCGCCTGGTGCTGCTGCAAGCGCTTGCCCTGGCCCGCGTAGGCGCGCGCCAGCAGCTCCCACCATTCGCCGCGGCTGGTTTCCTGGCGCGTGCGTTCGCGCAGGAAGCGCACGGCCTCTTCATAGCGGCCTGAGCCGACCAGGGTGTCGGCATAGGCAATCGCCACCGCATGCGACAGCGGGAACGCCTTCATCGACGCGCTGGCCTGGGACAGTGCCTCGGGCACGCGGCCCTGCGCGCGCGCCAGTTCCACCGCCATCACGTCCAGCATGGGGCTGCCCGAGGTGGCGCCGGGGATATTGCCGTAGAGTCGGCGCGCCTCGGCCAGCTCCTGCTCGGCGGCCGGGTAGCGGCCCAGCCGCTGCTCGGTAAAGGCAAGGCCGTAGTGCAGCGCCGGAGCGCGCAGTGCCGTTGCTCCCGGCAGTTGCGTGCGCAGCGCCGCGCGCAGGTTCTGCAGGTCGCTGGGCGAAGATTCCTGGATCACGCGGGCCCGCATCCGCGCAAACTCGTATTCAGGCGTGTTGGCGACCTTGCGCTTGCTGGCATGGCTGACGCGGTCCTGCATGTCGGCAATCCGCTCGGAGGTCAGCGGGTGAGTCCGCACATAAGACGGGACCGAGTTTTCCGCGGTCCCCGATGCGCGCTGCAGCCGCATGAAGAAGTCGGGCATGCCCTGCGGGTCAAACCCCGCCGCGGTCAGGATCTGGAAGCCGACCCGGTCGGCCTCGCGCTCGGCCCCGCGCGAGAACGACAGCTGGTTGGCGATGGCCGCGCCCTGCCCGCCCATGGCCAGCGCCGCCGCGGCGTCCGGGCTGCGCGTGGCGGCCAGGCCCGCCAGCACCATCGAGGCCAGCGCGATCCACATCGACTGGTCCTGCGAGGTGATGCCGCGCGCGATATGCCGCTGCATCACGTGGCCGATTTCATGGCCCAGCACCGAGGCCAGTTCCGATTCCGTATCGGACTGCACCAGCAGCCCGGTATGCACGCCGATATAGCCGCCCGGCAGCGCAAACGCGTTGATGCTGCGGTCACGCACCGCGAACAGGTCAAAGCCGGTGGCAAAGGTGCCCGCACCGGTCGAGCCGGAGATATTCTGGCGCCGCGCCGCCTGCACCAGCCGGTAGCCCAGCGCATTCAGGTAATCGGACAGCAGCGGATCCGGCACGTACAGCGGGTCGCGGCGGATATCGCGCATGATGCGGTCGCCCAGGCGCTTTTCCATGTCGGGCGACAGCGACGCCGTGGACGGGTCGCCCAGGTCCGGCAGTTGCACGCCGCCGGCCTCCACCACCGCGTTGTTGGTGCGCAGGCCGAACTCGGACTTCTGGCCCGCCTTCACGCTGCGGTTCAGGTTGTCATAGACCTGGTCGCTGGCCTCGCCCGAGATGGCGGGCACCGGCTGTGGGGGCCTGGCAGGCACGGCCGCTACCGGCGTGGCTGGCGCCGTGGCCGTGCGCGGCGTACCCTGGGGCCAGGCCGGCGCCGCCAACGTCAGCGCCAGCAGCGCCGCCAGCGGCCGCCGCCATGGCGTCCATGCGCCGCCAGCGCGGCAATGGCCGGCGCCTGCGCGATGTGACGCAGAGCCGGCGGGAACAGCGTCCGCCACGGCGCCGGGGCCGCGTGCGGCAGACCTGCGAAGCGATGGGTGTTTTGGCATGTTGCTATGATAGCGGCCTCCCGTGGCCGTTCCCATCGGATGCTTCCCAGGGACGCCGGCGGCCACCAGCACGCAGTTCGCACTGAAGCTCTCGATCATGACCCAGCTCACCCATTTCGATACCGCCGGACAGGCCCACATGGTCGACGTCGGCGACAAGGCCAGCACCCACCGCGTCGCCGTGGCCACCGGCACCATCACCATGCAGCCCGCCACCTTCGCGCTGGTGCGCGACGGCAGCGCCAAGAAAGGCGACGTGATCGGCATCGCCCGCGTGGCAGCGATCATGGCCACCAAGCGCACCGCCGACCTGATCCCGCTATGCCACCCGATCGGCCTGACCAAGGTGGCGGTCGAGTTCGCGCTGGACGAGGCCACCGCCACCGTCGCCTGCACCGTGCGCACCGAAACCCGCGGCCAGACCGGCGTGGAGATGGAAGCACTGACCGGGGTGCAGGTGGCGCTGCTGACGATCTACGACATGTGCAAGGCGGTGGACCGTGGCATGGTGATCGGCAACGTGAAGCTGCTGGAGAAGCACGGCGGCAAGTCGGGGGATTGGGTCGCGGCCGGCTGACCTCCGCACGTGACGCCTGCAACACGCGCCGCGATGGGCTGTGTCACGATGTCTTACGCCAGGGTCGTTCCCCGGTAATAAAGGTAACGCCGCATTTCCAGCCGGGCCGCCGTGGCGCCGGCGCGGGACAATTTGGTATTCAATATGATTGCAGGCCCCGCGCTGGTTGGGGCCTGCTGACCCTGTCCGTGGCGTGCCATGCGGTGCGCGCGGGGATGAGGTGGATACCATGAACGGGCGCATGCTCTGCCAGATCGCCCTGGCACTGGCGGCCACGGCCGCAAGCGGCGCCGCCCTCGCCGGGCGGGCCGATCTCCACGATGCCGCTTTACACGATAGCGACGCACGCGGCGGCTTCATCAAGACGCGCACAAGCGTCGGCGTGGGCCTCTATTTCGGGCCTGGCGTGTTCTACGGCGGCTACCCGTATGGCTACCCCGCCCCGTACTACTACCCGCCCGCCGTGGTCACCGCACCCGCGGCGCCGCCGCAGTATATCGAACAGGGTCCGAACGGCCCCGTGCCGGTCCCCGGCCCGGAGGGCGTAGCGCCGCAGCAGGGCTGGTGGTACCACTGCAACCAGCCCGAAGGCTACTACCCCTATGTGCAGTCCTGCCCCGGCGGCTGGCAACGCATACCGGCACAGCCGCCGGCCAACTCCTGATGCGGGGTGACACCATGCATGCCCTGACCCGCGCCACGCTGGCCGTGGCCACCCTGACCCTCGGCGCCTGCGCCGTGATGCCTGCCGGCCCCAGCGTGATGGTGCTGCCGGGCACCGGCAAGAGCTTCGACCAGTTCCGCGTCGACGACTACAACTGCCGCCAGTTCGCCTTCGGGCGGGTGGGCGGTGTCTCGTCCGCGCAGGCCGCCAACAATGCCGCCGTCGGCAGCGCCGTGGTCGGCACCGCCCTCGGCGCAGCCGCGGGCGCGGCCTTTAATGGCGGCTCGGGTGCGGCGGTGGGTGCAGGCGTCGGCCTGCTGACTGGCGCGGCGGTCGGCGCTGGCAATGCCCAGTACGCGGGTTACGGCACGCAACAGCAATACGATGCCGCCTACGTTCAGTGCATGTACGCCAGCGGCAACCGCGTGCCGGCCCCCGGACGCGTGGCCGCTGCGCCGCCGGCACCTCGGTACTACTACTATCCGCCGCCTCCGCCGCCGGTCTACTACAGCCCGTACCCGTACTACTAGGTCAGTCCCGGGGCCATTCGGAGTACCGACGCGAACGGTCGCCGACCCATGCGCAGAATCCCTGCGGGCGTTGGTCTGCTGCCAGATCGCGGCATGCCTTCGCAATCTCGGCGTATTGCGCAACTTCATCGCCAAGGTAGTACCAGCGCAGCCGTTCCATCCACTGGCGGCCTTGCGCAGGATCGCCGGTCAGCGCCAGCAGCCATGCGGTGCGCGCGATCATGGTCGGCGTAGGCAGCAGGTGGACGGCCGCGATGTGGGCGGGCAACAACTCGGCCGCATTGGCCGGCGTAATCGTGGCCAGGCCGGCAGCATCGGCCTGCGCGTGCTGGCGGAACCAGAAGCGCGGCATCGGCAAGGCGCTGCGGCCTTCGCTGCTGGCGTATTCGCGCGCTTCGGCGCGGCGGTAGTCTTGCCACATGGTGGCCAGCACGATCGCGGCTACCACGACAAACGCGATCGCCAGTCCACGTGCCACTGGCATCGGCACGCGCCAACGCCCGAAGCCCGACGGCTCCAGCCAACCGAGCATGAAGCAGAACGGCAGGAAAAAATAGAGGTAATGCAGCGGGTATTCGAGCATCGAATGCGCGCACAGCATCGCCAGCCAGGTAAGAACCAGCACGGTCTGCTTGCGCTCTTCGCCATCGCCGTGCCACAGGCGAACGCGAATCACGCGCCATAGCCACGCCAGCAGGATCAGGCCTACGCCGGCGGTGCCGACGATGCCCGTCTTCGCCAGCAGGTCGAGGATGGCGTTGTGGGCGTGCAGGGACATCTCCACCTTCACGCCGACTTGCTGCAACTGCTGGAATTGCGCCCAGCCGAACTCGCCCCAGCCGACGCCGAACCAGGGGTGGGAGCGGAACATTGCCAGCGCGTGGGTCCACAGTGCGCTGCGTGCGGACATCTGGTCTTCGGCTTCGAGTTGGGCGATGGTGTCGAACAGGCGCCAGTCGAAGGCTTGCCCTGCGGCGCGGATTGCGGGTTGCAGGATCAGTAGCATTGCCACCATCGCTACTGCTGCGACGAGCAGACCGACTGGTCGCTGCATTGGATCCGAGTCACGTCGAGCGCCTCGCGCCAGCCATGCCGCGACCAGTGCATAGACCGCAGCCAGGCCAACATGCAGCACGCCGGTTCGCGAACCGGACAGCACAATGCCGCCCTCCAGCAAGGCCACCGCCGCGAGCCACATCGGGAAACGCAAGCGGCCCCGCGAGGCCAGCCATACTGACGCCACCAACGCCAGGCCTTCGACGGTGGCCTGGTGGTTGGGTTGGTTCAGGTTGCCCCAGAGGCGGCGGTTGTTGTCGTAGAAGTAGGTGGAGACGAGGCCGAAGGCGCGGGGTTCGAGGTGGAAGAGTTGCACCCATTGCGTGAGGGTGCCCAGCAGGCCGGCGATGAGGAAGGCCGTGGCGAGGGCATCGCCGATATACAATGTCCCTGAATCTCGCGTGTTTCGGCACGACCAGGCCGCACAGGCCACCACTGCGCCGAGGAGCAGTGTGAGGATGGTGATCAGGCGGCTGCCAGTGGTGTCAGCATACCCGAATGCATCCTGCACCAGGCTTACAGCGACTAGCCAGAGGCAAAGCAGAAGCACCCAAGGCAGTCGTATAGAGGGGGAGGTAGCAGAACAGCGAACAGCATAAATCGCCAGCACTGCCGCGGCACAGAGCGCGGCTGTCCATTCGCCATAGAAGGTGGCCAGTGGCAGGGTGTGGCGGGAGACCAGCAGCGCGCAAACTATAGCTGTGCCAAGGGAAGCCGACGAAAGGAAGAACTTGGACAGGGGCATTTGGGCGCCTGGTTAAAGGGAAAGGCGCATGATAGCCGTGGTACAGGCGAAGAAAAAGCGCCCGAAGGCGCTTCCCAAAGCAATATCACAAGGCGCTTGGCCCTGTAACCATCAGGAGCAACCGGTCGGCTTGTACGCCGCAGCGCCGAAGCCTGTAGTCGTGCAGTTGTACAGGCCAGTAGCAGTCCGAACGAGCTGAATAGTAGGAGCGGCACCGATCCGACCCGGGGAAGAGATCGTGCACTGAATTGCGGGGTTCGCAGCCGGTGTCGAACCATCGGCAATGGGCGCATTAATCGCAATGGTGGTGCAGTTACCCGACGAAACCCCGAGTCCAATGTCGCCAGGAACAGCCAGCGCCGTGCTATTGACTACCCCGAGTTCATAGTTGGTCTTACCACCCGCAATATCTGCATAAGCCGCTGCAGCCTTGCTCTTTGCAACGTAATCCTGGTATGCGGGAATTGCAATTGCCGCCAAAATACCAATGATCGCCACCACGATCATCAGTTCAATCAGCGTAAAGCCCTTCTGAACCCGACGGCCCAGTTTCTTCAGTTGTTGTACCCGTTGCATGATTTGACCCCTCGAAGAGATTTTGGTTGAGCGTTGCACGTCTTCGGTTTCGTGACGCGGGGACCATTGAGCAGTAAGCGTGCCAGCGGCATCCCCCATCCGCAGGGGGTAAAAACCGACAAATTTCGTCACCCGTCAGGGGGATGCATGCCGTATGCGCCAAAATTTGTCACTTGCGCCCGCCTACCACCGCGCGAAGCGACAAAATGTGCGATCACTCACATGAGTTAGTTGGCCAAGGCACCGACGACCGCCTTGCCGGCGCGCCAATGAAAAAGGGCGGCCCGCTGGCCGCCCTTCTCGCCTGGGCGGAACCTCGTCAGGCGGCCTGCGCCGACCGGCGGCTCAGCAGCTTGCCCATGATCACCACCAGGATCGCGCCGGCGGCGCCGAATACCAGGTGGGCATGCGGCACGTGGACTTCGAACCAGGCGGCGTCGACCGGGTCGCTAACCAGCATTTCACCGGCCAGGTAGCCCAGCAGCGCGGCGCCCAGCACGATGATGACCGGGAAGCGTTCCATCACCTTGAGCAGTAGCGTGCTGCCGAACACGATCAGCGGGATCGACAGGCCCAGACCGATGATCAGCAGCATCAGCTGGCTGCCCTCGGGGCCCTTCTGCGCGGCGGCGGCCACGGCCACCACGTTGTCGAGCGACATCACCAGGTCCGCGATCAGGATGGTGCGGATCGCGGCCCAGATATTGTCCTTGCCGTCGTGGCCTTCCTCGTCGTCATCGCCGGTCAGCAGTTGCACGCCGATGTAGACCAGCAGCACGGCGCCGACGATCTTCAGGTACGGCAGGCTCAGCAGCTTGACCGCGGCCACGGTCAGCACCACGCGCATGATGATGGCGGCGGCGCTGCCCCAGAAGATGGCTTTCTTCTGCTGGGCGGGCGGCAGGTTACGCGAGGCGAGCGCGATCACCACCGCGTTGTCGCCGGACAGGACGATATTGGTCAGGATGATCGATCCCAACGCAATCCAGAATGTGGTGGAAGACAGCAGTTCCACGGGAGGGCTCCTCGAATTTTATAGGTGGCACACCCGTCATCTGACGGGATTTCGGATGTCTCGAAACACGGACATGACTGTTTACCGCACGAACCTTTCGATTAGATTTCAATCTTGTAATGTTTCGTGCCGGAAGCCACGCCGAACCGTCCTCCAGAACGACAATGCCCCCGCACGGGCGGGGGCATTGTCTGGTTCTTCATCCCCGCGCTAGCGGGAATGAGGAGGTACAACTTACAGCATTGCCTTCAGCAGGCGGCCCATCTCCGACGGGTTCTTGGTCACCTTGATACCGCAGGCTTCCATGATTTCCAGCTTGGCCTGGGCGGTATCGGCACCGCCCGAGATCAGCGCGCCGGCGTGGCCCATGCGCTTGCCCGGAGGCGCGGTCACGCCAGCGATGAAGCCAACCACCGGCTTCTTCATGTTTTCCTTGATCCAGTAAGCCGCGTTAGCTTCGTCCGGACCGCCGATCTCACCGATCATGACCACGGCGTCCGTTTCCGGATCGTCGTTGAACATCTTCATCACGTCGATGTGCTTCAGGCCGTTGATGGGGTCGCCACCGATGCCGACAGCCGACGACTGGCCCAGGCCCAGCGCGGTCAGCTGGCCCACGGCTTCGTACGTCAGCGTGCCCGAGCGCGACACCACGCCGATGCGGCCTTTCTTGTGGATATGGCCCGGCATGATGCCGATCTTGATTTCGTCCGGCGTGATCAGGCCCGGGCAGTTCGGTCCCAGCAGCAGGGTCTTCTTGTTCTCGCGGCGCATGCGGTCCTTGACTTCCATCATGTCGCGCACGGGGATGCCTTCGGTGATGCAGACCACCAGGTCCAGGTCGGCCTCAACGGCTTCCCAGATCGCGGCAGCGGCGCCTGCGGGCGGCACGTAGATGACCGACACGGTGGCGCCGGTCTGGGCCTTGGCGTCCTTGACGCTGGCGTAGATGGGAATGCCTTCGAAGTCTTCGCCGGCCTTCTTCGGGTTCACGCCTGCTACGAAGGCGTTCTTGCCGTTGGCGTAGTCGCGGCAGCCACGGGTGTGGAACTGGCCGGTCTTGCCGGTGATGCCCTGGGTGATGACCTTGGTGTCTTTGTTGATCAGAATCGACATGCTGTAATCCTTTGCTTGGCTACGAGCGGCGCGCACAGGGGCTCAAGGGAGCGCCTGCGCACCGCTCGCGTTCGCGTATGGTTGCGTTCGTGCGACGGCTTACTTGCCAGCGGCAGCGGCCACCACCTTCTGGGCGGCTTCTTCCATCGTGTCGGCCGAGATGATGGGCAGGCCCGAGTCGGCCAGCATCTTCTTGCCGAGGTCTTCGTTGGTGCCCTTCATGCGCACGACCAGCGGCACCGTCAGGTGCACGGCCTTGGAAGCGGAGATCACGCCTTCGGCGATCACGTCGCAACGCATGATGCCGCCGAAGATGTTGACCAGGATGGCCTCCACGTTCGGGTTGCTCAGCATCAGCTTGAAGGCTTCGGTCACCTTCTCGGTGGTGGCACCGCCACCCACGTCGAGGAAGTTGGCCGGCTCGCCGCCGAACAGCTTGATGGTGTCCATGGTGGCCATGGCCAGGCCGGCGCCGTTCACCAGGCAGCCGATGTTGCCGTCCAGCGAGATGTAGGCCAGGTCGAACTTCGAGGCTTCGATTTCGTTGGCGTCTTCTTCATCCAGGTCGCGGTAGGCCACGATTTCCGGGTGACGGAACAGCGCGTTCGAGTCGAAGTTGAACTTGGCGTCCAGCGCGATGACCTTGCCGTCGCCGGTCAGGATCAGCGGGTTGATTTCGGCCAGCGAAGCGTCGGTTTCATAGAACGCCTTGTACAGGCCTTGCAGGGCCTGGCGGGCTTGCGCCACGCTCGCGTCGGGCACGCCGATCTTGCGGGCGATGTCGTCGGCATCAGCGTCGGTCAGGCCGATCGACGGCTCGATGATCAGGGTGTGGATCTTTTCCGGGCTGTGGGCAGCGACTTCTTCGATGTCCATGCCGCCTTCGCTCGAGGCCATCAGCGCGACCTTCTGCGAAACACGGTCCACCACCAGCGAAACGTACAGTTCCTTCTTGATGTCGGCGCCTTCTTCGATCAGCAGGCGGTTGACCTTCTTGCCTTCCGGGCCGGTCTGGTGCGTGACCAGCTGCATGCCCAGGATGTTCGAGGCGTAGGTCTTGACGTCGTCGATGCTCTTGGCAACCTTCACGCCGCCGCCCTTGCCGCGGCCACCCGCATGAATCTGGGCCTTGACGACCCACACCGGGCCGCCGAGCGTTTCTGCGGCCTTCAGGGCCTCGTCAACCGAAAACGCGGGGATGCCGCGCGGAACCGGCACATTGTATTTGCGCAGGATTTCCTTGCCTTGATACTCATGGATATTCATGCGTGTTTCCTTTCGGGTAGGCGTAAAAGGTAGAAGGGAAGAATCTGAAAGAAGACGAACTCTCTCGTCTGGCTGGCCAATCCTGAGAATCAGCCGGAGGTGCCGGTCGGCCGCTCGGCCGGGACAGCGTCGTTGCCATCATTGCCGCGGTCGCCATTGGCCGCGGGCGGCGCCTGAGGCGCAGTTGCGACGGCAGGTGCTGCCTCGGCCCGTACCTTGGGCGTCGGCTGGTGACCATACCAGCGCGGGTAAAACTGACGAACCACCTCGCCATCGAAACGCAGGGCGTGGCAGCCGTTCAACTGATAGGGCGGCTCCGGATTCGGGTCGTCCTCGCCGTTGTCGCGGATATTGATGACTTCACCGGCAAAGGCCTGGATCGCCGTGCTGGGCAGCACGCCAGCGGCCTCGGTCAGGTGCGAGCAACCATGCATGCCGCCGAGGCGCTCGCGCACAGCCTTGCGAAAGCCCTTGCGCAGGTTCAGGCCGATCAGCTTGCGGTAAGCCGGGCCGATCGTGTCGCAATGGGACGGATACGGCACCCAGTCCGAGCAGGCCTCGGCATCCAGCACCGTCATTTCCTCATTGATGGTGACGCGCAGCCACAGGTCGTGCAGGGGCTGGCCTACCGGGCGGACGCGGTCGCCGGCCAGTTCGATGTCGCGAGGCTTGGTGTCGGTCAGGCGCACCTCGATGTCCCACAAGCCGTCCTCTCTCTGGTACGCCTCGGCCGTAATGGCGCGACGGTGACGCTGGGAGCGGTTGACGGGCTGGGACAGAGGCATGGCCAGGCTGGAAATACGGGGGGCTGGGGAACGGCGGTGCCGGAGCACCGAAAACCGGGGGAGTTTAACATGCCGCGCCGCTTTGGCCGGGAACATCCTTGTGCAGCAACTGTCGCAGCGGGATTGTCGGCCGACCATGGCGCATCAGGCCTCGCCACCGTCGTCGCCGTAGTCTTCGTCCGCACCCTGGATGATCTTGCTGACGACCGAACGCGAAAACCCGCGCGCCACCATGAAGCGGATCTGCTTGGCCCGCGCCTCGGGCGTGTCCGGCGGGGTGCCGAAGCGCTTGCGCCAGACCTCACGGGCGCGCGCCACTTCCGTGGCGCGCAGCCGCTCCTGCAGATCGCCCAGCTGCTCGCTGCCGAGCTTGTGGGTCTTGGCTTCCTGCATCACGCGCGCGGTGCCGTAGCGGGCGCCGCGGCGGTGCACCAGGCTGTCGGCAAAGCGCTGGTTCGACAGCCAGTTCTCGCGCTCCAGCGCGTCCAGCAACTGCTCCAGCTGCTCGGCCGACTCGGCATGCGGCGCCAGCTTGCGCGCCAGTTCGGCGCGGCTGTGCTCGCGGCGCGACAGGTAGCCGACGGCGCGGGCCTTCAGCGAAAGCGGGGGACGGGTTGCCATGGTTGCCGGAATCTGTGGATGGAGGGGTCCGCGCCAAGCAAAAAGGCCGGGGCATCGGCGATGCCCCGGCCTTCCTGATGGCGCAATGGCCGCTGGCGCGGTCAGTCTTCGACCGCTACCGGCGTGGCAGCCGACGTGGGGTTCATGGCCACCACGCCCAGCGCCGCGCGCACCTTGTTTTCAATCTCGTCGGCGATGTCAGGGTTCTCGCGCAGGTATTCGCGCGCGTTGTCCTTGCCCTGGCCGATCTTGTCGCCGTTGTAGCTGTACCAGGCGCCGGACTTCTCGACGATCTTGGCGTCCACGCCCAAGTCGATGATCTCGCCCTGGCGCGAGATGCCCTGGCCGTACAGGATGTCGAAGAAGGCTTCGCGGAACGGCGGCGAGACCTTGTTCTTGACCACCTTGACCTTGGTCTCGTTGCCGATCACGTCGTCGCCCTTCTTGATCGAGCCGATGCGGCGGATATCCAGGCGCACCGAGGCGTAGAACTTGAGCGCGTTGCCGCCGGTGGTGGTTTCCGGCGAGCCGAACATCACCCCGATCTTCATGCGGATCTGGTTGATGAAGATCACCAGGCAGTTGGTGCGCTTGATGGTGCCGGTCAGCTTGCGCAGCGCCTGGCTCATCAGGCGGGCCTGCAGGCCCGGCAGCGAATCGCCCATTTCGCCTTCGATTTCGGCCTTGGGCACCAGCGCCGCCACCGAGTCGATCACGATCAGGTCGATCGAGCCCGAGCGCACCAGCGCGTCGGTGATTTCCAGCGCCTGTTCGCCGGTGTCCGGCTGCGAGATCAGCAGGTCGCCGACGTTGACGCCCAGCTTGTTGGCGTAGCTGACGTCCAGCGCGTGCTCGGCGTCGATAAAGGCGCAGGTGCCGCCCAGCTTCTGCATCTCGGCCACGACCTGCAGCGTCAGCGTGGTCTTGCCCGACGATTCCGGACCATAGATCTCGACCACGCGGCCGCGCGGCAGGCCGCCGACGCCAAGCGCGATGTCCAGGCCGAGCGAACCGGTGGATACCACCTGAATGTCCTTCTCGACCTCACCGTCGCCCAGGCGCATAATCGAGCCCTTGCCGAACTGCTTCTCGATCTGGGAGAGCGCGGCGGCAAGCGCCTTCTGCTTCTCGGCGCTCACGCCGGCACCTGCCTTCTTGTCGTCCATGGTCGTCCTTGAATCAATGGTGTATAAATAGGCCGCATGTGGCGCGGCACCGGCATTTTCCGGCTCCAGCGCCGGCCCGGCTGTCTGCGCGGCCGCTCTCCAGGGGGTCTCCCCGGGCAGCCCCAGCGGAACGTGCGGGTACTGTATAAAAAAACAGTATGCTTGGCAAGCCCCATCGCGCCCCATTCCGCCGGCGCCGGCTATGCCGGCCAGGGTGGAGACAACCATGCGCATTCTGATCGCCGAAGATGACGACGTGCTGGCCGACGGCCTGACGCGCTCGCTACGCCACTCGGGTTATGCCGTCGACCACGTCACCAACGGCCTGGAAGCCGATTCCGCGCTGTCGACCCAGACCTTCGACCTGCTGATCCTGGACCTGGGCCTGCCGCGCATGTCCGGGCTGGAAGTGCTCAAGCGCCTGCGCGCGCGCGGCGCCATGCTGCCGGTGCTGATCCTGACCGCCGCCGACAGCGTCGACGAGCGCGTCAAGGGCCTGGACCTGGGCGCCGACGACTATATGGCCAAGCCCTTTGCCCTGTCCGAGCTTGAAGCGCGCGTGCGCGCGCTGGTGCGGCGCGGCGCCGGCGGCGGCGCCACGCTGATGCGGCACGGGCCGCTGGCCTACGACCAGGTCGGGCGCATCGCCTATCTCAACGACCAGATGCTGGACCTGTCCGCGCGCGAGATCGGGTTGCTGGAGATCCTGCTCACACGCAGCGGCCGCCTGGTATCGAAAGAGCAACTGGTGGACCACCTGTGCGAGTGGGGCGAGGAAGTCAGCAACAACGCCATCGAGGTCTACGTGCACCGGCTGCGCAAGAAGATCGAAGTCGGCGGCATCCGCATCGCCACCGTGCGCGGGCTTGGCTACTGCCTGGAGAAATTCCAGCCGGCGGTGGCCGCGCACGACTGACCTCCGTCCAACGCCACCGCAGGCCAAGCGACCGACCTGAGCGCAAACCGCCGAGATGAGCCTGCTGCGACTACCCTGGCGGCGCGCGCCCCGCGCCGCGCCACCCTCTCCTTCCGCCACCCCGGGCCCGGACGCCGCCGACCAGGACCTGGCCGACGCGCTGCCGCACCTGGAGGAAAGCACCGCGCATCCGTCGCCGCGCTCATTGTTCGGCGAGATCCTCGACTGGATGCTGGCGCCGCTGCTGCTGCTCTGGCCGATGAGCATCGCGGTGACTTACCTGGTGGCCAAGTCGATCGCCAACGGGCCCTTCGACCGCGCCCTCGAAGCCAGCGCCATCGTGCTGTCGCAGCAGGTGCGCGAGGTCAACGGGCGCATCACGCTGCAACTGCCGCTGTCGGCGCGCGAGATCCTGCGCGCCGACGAGACCGACAGCATCTACTACCAGGTGGTCGGCAAGCGCGGCGAATACATCGCCGGCGACCACGACCTGCCGCTGCCATCCGAGGAAGACCAGGGCCATGCGGGGCTGGTGTCCCTGCGCGATGACCGCGTGGCCGGCAACGACGTGCGCGTGGCCTACACCTATATCGACCTGAAGCAGGTCAGCGGCACCCAGCCGGTGCTGGTGCAGGTGGCCGAGACCCTGGACAAGCGCGCGCGCCTGGCCAACGAGATCATCAAGGGCGTGATCCTGCCGCAGTTCGTGATCCTGCCGCTGGCGGTGGTGCTGGTGTGGTTCGGGCTGTCGCGCGGGCTGGCGCCGCTGACCGCGATCCAGCAGCGCATCCGCGCGCGCAACCCCGGCGATACCAGCCCGATCGACGAACGCGCCGCGCCGCAGGAAATCACGCCGCTGGTG
This sequence comes from Cupriavidus sp. CPT47-8839-RL05A, assembly GCF_058792255.1. Taxonomy (NCBI): domain Bacteria; kingdom Pseudomonadati; phylum Pseudomonadota; class Betaproteobacteria; order Burkholderiales; family Burkholderiaceae; genus Cupriavidus; species Cupriavidus sp. CPT47-8839-RL05A. Next base: position 290,977 of record NZ_JBYTEG010000003.1, read on the forward strand.
GGTTCGTTCAACGACCTGCTGGCGCGCCTGGACCAGTCGGTGCAGACCCAGAAGCGCTTTATCGCCGATGCCGCGCATCAGATGAAGACACCGCTGGCGGGCCTGCGCATGCAGGCCGAGCTGGCGCAGCGCGAGCAGTCGCCGGAAGAGCTGCGGCGCTCGCTGGCGCAGATCGCCGGCAGCTCTGAGCGCACCGCGCACCTGGTCACGCAGCTGCTGTCGCTGGCACGCATGGAAAACCTGGCGGGCACCGGCGGCATGGCCGCGCTGGACCTGGCGGCGCTCGCGCGCGAGGTGGTCAAGGACTGGCTGCCGCAGGCCTGGGCGCGCGACATCGACCTGGGGCTGGACGCGGACGAACATCCGGTGATGGTGCAGGGCAACCGCCTGATGCTGACCGAGATGCTGAACAACCTGCTCGACAACGCCATCCGCTACACGCCGCGCGGCGGGCACGCCACGGTGCGCGTCAGCGCCGATGCCTTCGAGCCGTTCGCCTACCTGGATGTGGAAGACACCGGCCCGGGCATTGCGCCGGCCGAGCGCGAGCGCGTGATGGAGCGCTTCTACCGCGTGCTCGGCACCAATACCGAAGGCAGCGGCCTGGGCCTGGCCATCGTGCGCGAGATCGTGCAGCAGCACGGCGGCGACGTCCAGATCTCCGACCACGTCTACCAGCAATCGCCACGGCTGGCCGGCGCGCATTTCCGCGTGACGCTGCGCCGGCCCGACTACCTCCCGCCCGCATGAACGACAGCCCCGCCCCCGACAGTGCCGAAGCCCGCCAGCACCAGGCCTGGCGGCGCAACCTGCGCTGGATCTGCGGCCTGCTCGCGATCTGGTTCACCGTCACCTTCGTGGTGGCATGGTTTGCGCGCGACCTGCGCTTCGACTTCTTTGGCTGGCCGTTCTCGTTCTGGGTCGGCGCGCAAGGCGCGCTGGTGGTCTACGTGCTGATGGCCGCGCTCTACGCCTGGCGCATGAACCGCGCCGACGGCGAAGCCGACGCCGACAGCCTGGCCGCGCCCGCCCCTGCGCCTTCGCAGGGCGCCTCGCGTGGAACAGGCACCGATGCTGCATAGCCGCACCCCTGCAAAGCGCGCCATTCAGCCACACAAGTGAATTGCGCCCCGCAGCGCAGCATCCGAACTCCCGCCCACGGCTAGCGTATACCCCGATATTCTTTGACGATTCCGTCCCCCGTTCTGTCAGAACGCAGTAAGTTTCGCCACCCACAATCCTCTGCAACTCAGGCATAGCGGCCAGCCGCGCGGTCTTTCCCGCGCCACGCCCACCCGAGATCCATTCCAGACGGAGGAGACAATATGGCAAACGTGCAAAACGTTGCGGTGCCCGGAGGGGGCGCGCAGAACGCACCGATGACAGCCGAAGAGCGCAAGGTGATCTTTGCCTCATCGCTGGGCACGGTGTTCGAGTGGTACGACTTTTATCTCTACGGCTCGCTGGCGGCGATCATTGCCAAGCAGTTCTTCGCCGGACTGGATCCCACCTCGGCCTTCATCTTCGCGCTGCTCGCATTCGCCGCCGGCTTTATCGTGCGGCCGTTCGGCGCGCTGGTGTTCGGCCGCCTGGGCGACATGATCGGGCGCAAGTACACCTTCCTGGTGACGATCCTGCTCATGGGCCTGTCGACCTTCATCGTCGGCCTGCTGCCGGGCTACGCCACCATCGGCTGGGCCGCGCCGATCATCCTGATCGCACTGCGCATGCTGCAGGGCCTGGCGCTCGGCGGCGAGTACGGCGGTGCCGCCACCTACGTGGCCGAGCACGCACCGCACGGCAAGCGCGGCGCCTATACCTCGTGGATCCAGACCACGGCCACCCTGGGCCTGTTCCTGTCGCTGATCGTGATCCTGCTGTGCCGCGAAATGACCGGGCCCAACTTCGAGACCTGGGGCTGGCGCATCCCGTTCCTGGTGTCGATCCTGCTGCTGGGCGTGTCGGTGTATATCCGCCTGTCGATGAATGAATCGCCGGCGTTCCAGCGCATGAAGGCAGAGGGCAAGACCTCCAAGGCCCCGCTGACCGAGTCCTTCGGCCAGTGGCGCAACCTGAAGATCGTGATCCTGGCCCTGCTCGGCCTGACCGCCGGCCAGGCCGTGGTCTGGTACACCGGCCAGTTCTATGCGCTGTTCTTCCTGACCCAGGTGCTCAAGGTCGATGCCAAGACGGCCAACCTGCTGATCGCCGGCGCACTGGTGCTCGGCACGCCGTTCTTCATCTTCTTCGGCTCGCTGTCGGACAAGATCGGCCGCAAGTGGATCATCATGGCGGGCTGCGCGCTGGCCGTGCTGACCTACTTCCCGCTGTTCAAGGCCATGACCCACTACGCCAACCCGGCGCTGGAGCGCGCCCAGCAGAGCGCCCAGATCGTGGTCACCGCCGACCCGAAGCAGTGCTCGTTCCAGGGCAGCCCGATCGCCCGCGAGATCGACTTCCGCAGCTCCTGCGACATCGCCAAGCGCACGCTGGCCCAGGCATCGGCCAGCTATGAAGTGGTCGAGGCCCCGGCCGGCACCGTGGCCACGGTGAAGATCGGCGACAAGGAGATCAAGGCCTTCGACGCGCAGCTGGTGAACGGCCACAGCTTCGACGACGCCAGCAAGAAGCAGATCGCAGCGTTCAAGAAGGAGGTGGGTGAATCGATGGCCTCCGCCGGCTACCCGACCAAGGCCGACCCGGCACAGATGAACACGATCATGGTGCTGGTGATCCTGGTCATCCTGGTGATCTACGTCACCATGGTGTACGGCCCGATCGCCGCCATGCTGGTGGAGCTGTTCCCGACCCGCATCCGCTACACCTCGATGTCGCTGCCCTACCATATCGGCAACGGCTGGTTCGGCGGCCTGCTGCCCACCATCTCGTTCGCGCTGGTGGCCCAGAACGGCAACATCTACTACGGGCTCTGGTACCCGATCATCATCGCAGCCATCACCTTCGTGATCGGCGCGCTGTTCATCCGCGAGACCAAGGACGTGAACATCTACGCCAACGACTGAGCGGTCGTCCGGCACTAACGGAAACGGCAGGCCCACCGGCCTGCCGTTTTTTTATGCATGGGCCCTTCGTGCAAAATCTTCGCGCGAAGGTGTTGACAGCAACGAAAGCCCAGGTATAATCTCAGTCTTCGTTGGCGAATTAGCTCAGTCGGTTAGAGCGACGGAATCATAATCCGCAGGTCCGGGGTTCGAGTCCCTGATTCGCCACCATCTATTTGAAAAGCCGCGATCCCGCATGGGTTCGCGGCTTTTTTCTTTGGGTCGCTACCAGCTCGCGCAAGCGAGCCGCCCATGATGGGCGGCCACAGACAACGCTTACCAGTAACGCACGCGCCCGGTATCGATGTGCACGAACTGGTCAGACTCATAGAAGCCGACGCCCCCAGCCTGCAATGACTTGGCCGCGTCGCGCACGTCCGCCAGCGGCACGCCGGCCAGGCGGATGTCGATGGCCTTGCCGTCCATGTGCAGGCTGTGCCTGGCCACGCCGCCGCCGCGCGAGTTGCGCAGGCGCGAGTTGGTGGCCGGGCTGCGGTAGCCGGAAATGACCTGGAACGGCTGCTCGGTGCCAAGCTCGCGGCGGACCTGGAACAGGAGGTCGAACAGCTGCGGATCGATCATGCCGACCTTGCCGGAGTAATGGTCACGCAGGAAGCCGTTGAGCGTAGTCAGCGCGTCGGGCACGAAGCGGTCGCCAACGGCATAGACCAGCGACACGCGTTCGCCGGTATGGGTGTGGTCGAAAGCCAGCGTTCGGGCGTCCGGCAGGCCTGCCAGGGCCTGGTTTGCAGGCAGGCTTGCCAGCGCCTGGCGCGGTGCCAGCGGCATCAGGCTGGCGGCGAGGGCCAGGCCTCCGGTGGTATGAAGAAAGCGGCGGCGTGCCTTGCGCGTCGCATCAGTCATGGTACTTCCTCTGAATGTCCCAGTGGCGCCTCAGCGGGTGGTGCCGGAGGCGCTTGCGATAGCTGGTTGCTGGGGCCGTCCGTTGCGTTGCCGCAGTGCCTTGTCCAGCAGTTTGTCGTGACCGTAAATGTCAGGCAAGAAGGATACACGACCATCGGCGCGCGCAATGACCGTGCCGTAGGCCAGCACCACCGGCAAGGGCTGCTCCAGGCGCACCGTATTGGACTTGCCACGCGTCATCGCTTCGCGGATGCGGGTTTCGTTCCAGTCCGGCATATCGTGCAACACGAACTGGGCCAACGCTACTGGGGATTCCACGCGGATGCAGCCGTGGCTGAAGTCGCGCCGGCCGCGCTTGAACAGCTGCGGCGAGGGCGTGTGGTGCAGGTAGATGTTCTCGTTGTTGGGAAACACGAACTTGATATCGCCCAGCGCGTTCAGCGGGCCTGGCCGCTGGCGGATGCGCATGCGGCCATTCAGCACTGCTTCGAGATTTTCCTCGGACAGCGTGGTCACGGCCTTGCCGTCGCCGGTAACGAACTCCAGGCCCTGCCGGTTGAAATAGGCCGGATCGCTGCGCAGATGCGGCACGGTCTCGCGGCGCGCGATCGAGGGCGGGATGTTCCAGTACGGGCTGAACTCGATGTAGCGCATATCCTCCTCGAACAGCGGCGTGCGCGTATCCAGTGCCTTGCCGACGATCACCTTCATCTCGAGCTTGATGTCGAGCTTGCCGTCGCGGATCTCATAGGCGCGCAGCATGAACTCCGGCACATTGACCACGATCATGCGCGGACCGTCCAGCGGCGTCCAGCGCAGCCGCTCCATGGTCAGTTCGATTTGCCGCACACGGCTGGCGATGGGCAGGTTGAGTTGTGCCAGCGTGGCCGCGCCGATCACGCCGTCGGCCTCCAGGCCGTGGCGCGACTGGAACGCCTTGACGCCGTCGACCAGGGCGCCTTCGTAGCGGGCCGGCACCTGGGTGCCGGCGGGCAGGTCGCCCAGCGCAACCAGGCGTGCAGCCAGCGCCGCGGCACCGGCCCAGGTCTGGCCCGGCGTCAGTTTGCTCGCCGGCAACGGTGGCAGCGGCTGCCCCCAGACCGGCTGCTTCGCGATCTCGCGGTACCGCGCCAGGGCGTCCCGCAGCGTGCCGTAGAGCGGGAAGGTGGGCGCTGCCTGGCGGATGGCGGCGGGCAGCCGCTGCTGCTTGACGGCATCGCGCAGCCAGACGGCGGCATCGAAGGGCCGTTCCGCCTGCGGGGCAAAGTTGGCATGGACCGCGCGCGGGTTGACGCGCCCGCCGTGCAGGTCTGCCAGCATCCGCTCCATCGCGGCGCTCAGCGCCGCGTCCACGCGTGCGGCCGCGTCCGGCGGCAATGCTGGCCCGCTGGCGGCCTGGGCCACGGCCTGGCGCAAGGCGTCGGCATCGTAGTCGCGCGGGTCGAGGCCGTCGGCCGCGGCCGCGGCCAGCGCATCGACGGCCTGGCGGGCCGCCGGCACCGGTCGGCCCTGCGCAAACCACATCGGTTCGTTGGCGAAGGCAGGCGTGGCCAGGCATGCGGCGGCACAGGCAAGCACGACAGCGCCCAGGCGGCGTGCGGCGGCATTCAGGGTCGGTGGCATCGGGCGAAAAGTTCGGATTCGTCACACACGCCAACAGTCTACCCGCGATGGCGGCATGGTGCCGCAAGCCGCCCGGGGTGCGCGTTACCACACCAGCTGATGCCGCCGCGCGTAGTCCACCATTTCGACCAGGGAGCCGACATTGAGCTTGGCCATGATGTTGGCCTTGTGCGTGCTGACCGTCTTGCTGCTGATCAGCAGTTGCGCCGCGATCGACTTGTTGGAATGGCCGCGCGCCAGGTATTGCAGGATGGTGATCTCGCGGTTGCTCAGCCGCGCAAAGCCGGATTCCCGCTGCTCGCCGATCTGGCGCACGGTTTCCAGCGTATGCATGGGAAATACCAGGTAGCCGCTGAGCACGCCGCGTACGGCCTGCATCACCTCGGCCAGCCCACGCTGCTTGACCACGAAGCCATGGGCGCCGGCGCGCAGCGCCCGCACCGACGCCAGGGTGGCGTCGCTGTCGGACAGTACCAGCAAGGGCACGGCGGGCTGCGTCGCCGAGACGCGCCGGACAAAGTCGATGCCGGGATTGCCGAAGCACTCGATATCGACCAGCACCAGCCCCGGCCGTTGCTCGCGGACCAGCCGGAATGCTTCCTGCATGCCGTCCATTTCCAGTACTTCACCGGCGCCCAACTCAGCGCGGATTTCAGCGGACAGCGTGGTGCGGAACCGGGAGGGTTCATCGACGATCAGCGCGAGATGCAATTTGAGGCTCCTTAACGACTTGCATGGCTTGGCCTGGTGCCAAGGTTAAGGGGCCGGAGAGATCCTGATGCGCCGAATCCTCGCCGCGCAGATGCGGCAAAATCTGCATCAGAGTCAGACTCTTCTGCATGGCTGTTTTCGTATCGATGCCGCGGTCGGCGTTACCCGTTGGCAGCGTCGAGGACTTCAGTCAGCTTGCGGCTGGCATCCAGCGCCGCGGGGAACCCGCAGTAGACCGCGCTGTGCACCATCAGTTCGCGCAGTTCCTGCGGCGTAACGCCATTGGCGAGCGCGCCGCGCAGGTGGCCGGCCAGCTCCTGCGGCCGGTTCAGCGCAATCAGCATCGACACCGTGGCCAGGCTGCGCTGCTTGCGGTCCAGGCCGTCGCGGGTCCAGACCGTGCCCCAGGCGAACTCCGTCACCAGTTGCTGCAGGCTGGTGTCGCCCTGCTGTGCGGCGGCGTCCAGCGCGCGCCGGACGTGCTCGGGGCCGAGCACTTCGGTGCGCACGTCAAGACCGGCCTCGAAGGCCGGCGTGGGAGTGTAGGCGGGAAGTTGGCTGGGTTCGGCCATGGCATGGGTCTCCGGTTTGGGTGGATGCCGCATGGTAGCCGAACCGATCAAGCCGATTCGAGCGGCCGCAGCATCGGTGCCGCGGCCCCAAGGTCATTCCATGCCCGCGGGCAGGAAGCGCGGCGCCGGCGCCGAACGCGGCACCTCGCGCTCGCCCTGCTGGTACAGCCGATACGTGCCGCGTGCCTGGTTGTGCGGATGGCGCGCGGCCTCGTCCAGGGTCAGCACGCGTGCAAAGCACACGTCGGTGCCGCCCAGCACCGCCTCCCAGTGGGTGCTGGGCTTGCCTGCGATGCAAGCGGCAATGCGTGCCTTCACCGCGGGCCACTGGGCGCGGTCATACTGCGTGGCGGGGTCGATGTCGGTCAGTTCGAGCCGCTCGAGCAGCTCGCGGTAGAACTGCGGCTCGAGCGCGCCCAGCGTGATGGCGCGGCCGTCGGCACAAGGGAAGACGTCATAGAACGGCGAATCGTGGAAGGGGCTCGGTTGCGGGCCGCCCAGCGTGCCGGCTGCGCGCGACACCTGCACCAGCGAGCCCAGCATGGCGACGATATCGGTGATGGCCGCATCCACCACGCAGCCCTCGCCGCTTGCGCGCGCGCTCAGGATGGCGCTGGTGATGCCGAATGCCAGGCCAAGCGCGCCGGTGGCATCGCCCATCACGGTCGGCGGCACCATCGGCAGCTCGCCCTCGCGCGCGGCCATCGACAAGAGGCCGGTCAGCGCGATGTAGTTGAGGTCGTGGCCGGCGCTCTGCGACAGCGGGCCGGTCTGGCCCCAGCCGGTCATGCGCCCGTAGACCAGGCGCGGATTGCGTGCATGGCACGCCTTCGGGCCCAGGCCGAGGCGCTCCATCGCTCCCGGGCGCAGCCCTTCGATCAGCGCGTCGGCGCCGGCCACCAGGTCCAGCGCGGCGGCCACGTCGTCCGCAGACTTCAGGTTCAGTTGCACCACGCGCTTGCCGTGCTCCAGCTCCATCTCAGGCGGCACGGGCTGGCCGCGCAGGATGCGGCGGGCATCCGGCGCGACCGGCCGGGTCACCAGCGTGACCTCGGCGCCCAGGCCGGCCAGCATCGCACCGCACAACGGGCCGGGGCCGATGCCTTCGAATTCCACTACCTTGATACCGCGCAGGGGCAGCAGGTTGCCACGCTCACTCATGATCGTCGTCTCCGGAATCGCCGCCCGCCCGGGCCATGGCCGGGGGACAGCTTGCATTGAATTGGTATGGGATGGGCCGTGCCTGCGGCAGCGCGGGCGTGCCAATGCCTGCCGCGGGGCTCGAGAGCATGCTACGCGCCACGGCGTTGACGGGGCAATGGCCAAATGCTTCAGCCGGCTTGACGGAATCCGTCAGCCGGCCGGCTATCGCACGGCGAAATCGGATAAATCCGATCCGACTTGATCTAAATCGGGTCCTGGCAGGACACTAGGTGCCATGATGGTTCCAGATGGCGGTGCCGCCTCATGGTGCACCGCCTGCCGACAGCCCCCATCCAGGAGATTTCCAACATGACCAATATCGTGCTCGCCACCGACGGTTCGGCCTTCAGCGACGCCGCGGCCCGTTTTATCGCCGAAGGCAAGCTGCTGCAGAGCGGCTTCACCGTGCATGTCGTGCATGTCGCGCCGGAAGTAAGCGGCCAGGTGCGCGCCTTTGTCAGCAAGGAGACCATCGATGACTGGCACAAGGAGGCCAGCGACAAGGCCATGGCGACGGTCTGCGAGATTCTGTCCGCAGCCAGGGTGCCGTTCGAGCGGCACCCGCTGCACGGCTTCGCGCCGGAGCGCATCGTCGCCTGTGCGCGCTCGGTCGACGCCGCAGCCATCGTGATGGGCACGCATGGCCGGGGTTCGTTCTTCGATGCGGTGATCGGTTCGGTCGCAGGCCGCGTGCTGGCGCAGGCCGAGTGCCCGGTGCTGCTGGTCAAGGCGCCGGAAAAGAAGGGTTGAGCAAAGTAGTGGAAAACCGGCGCCCTGGCGGCGCCGACCGGTAGACCTCAGGCGCCCCACAGGGGCGCTTCGTCCATCAGCGCCACCTGTTCGCGCAGTTCCAGGATGCGATCCTGCCAGTAGCGCGCCGTGCCGAACCAAGGGAACGCGGCCGGAAAGGCCGGGTCGGCCCAGCGGCTGGCGAGCCAGGCGCTGTAATGGAGCAGCCGCAGCGTGCGCAGCGCTTCCACCAGCCACAGTTCGCGCGGCTGGAATTCGGCGAAGTCCTCATAGCCGGCAACGATGTCGGCCAGTTGGTCCTGCATGGCCGCGCGGTCGCCCTCGAGCAGCATCCAGATGTCCTGGATCGCCGGCGCCATTCGGCTGTCATCGAAGTCAACGAAATGCGGGCCCGGTGCGCCATGAGTGCCGCCGCGCGCGTCGTCCTCGCCGATCCACAGCACATTGCCGCGATGGCAGTCGCCGTGGGTGCGCAGCAGGCGCACCTCGCCGGCGCGCTCATAGCAGCGGCGCACGCCGTCCAGCGCCAGGTCGGTCACCGATTGCCATGCGGGCAGCAGGTCGGCGGGAATGCAGCCGCTGGCGAGCAGCCAGTCGCGTGGGGCAACGCCGAAGGTTTCAAGATTTAGCGCCGGGCGCGCCTGGTAGGGCTGCGTCGCCCCCAGCGCGTGGATGCGGCCGATGAAGCGGCCGAGCCAGGTCAGCGTGTCGGAACGGTCCAGCGCGGGCTCGCGGCCGCCGCAGCGGGGGAATACCGCGAAACGGAAGCCGGCGTGATGCAGCAGCGTGCCGGCCGCGCCCGGTGCCAGCACCATGGCCGGCACGGCCGGGATCTCGGCATCGGCCAGCTGCTGCACGAAGGCGTGTTCTTCCAGGATGGCCGCATCGGTCCAGCGGCCCGGACGGTAGAACTTGGCGATGACCGGCGCGGCATCTTCGATGCCCAGCTGCCAGACGCGGTTCTCATAGCTGTTGAGCGCCAGCAGGCGCCCGTCGGGGCGCAGGCCAGCGCCTTCCAGCGCGTCCAGCATCAGCTCCGGCGTCAGGCCGGCGTAGGGAACGCCGGGGTCGGCCGGGGTGTCGGACGCGTGCATGTTGTCAGCCTGTCCCGCTCAGCGCGCCGGCTTGCGGTTGCCGCCGAGCAGCGCGGCCTGCGGCGCCGGACGGCGATTGCGCGCCGGTGCCGGGGCCGCGTCGTGCGGCTGGCGCGCGGGTTGAGCCGCGGCCCGTTGCTGGCGCGCCGGCTCCTGGCCGTCGCGGCGCGGTGCGGGATTGCGCGCGCCGCCGGCGGGCTGGCCGCCACGGTTGCCGTTGGCTGCGCCGTTGCCGCGCTGGCCGCCTTCGGCAGCGCGCGTGCGCGGCTGGCCGCCCTGGGCTTGCCGCGGCGCAGCCTGCGCTTCGCGCGCCGGGCGCTGGCGCTGGGCGCCCTCGCCTTCGTTGCCGGCCGGACGCGCCTGGGCGCGTCCGCGGCCCTGGCCTTGTCCTTGCCCCTGGCCACCACCGCCACGCTGTTGGCGGCCCTTCTGGATCGGCTCGGGCGCGATGCTCGGGTCGACCTCGAAGCCCGGCAGCACAGTCTGCTCGAGCTTGCGCTTGATCAGGCGTTCGATATCGCGCAGCAGCGCAATCTCGTCCACGCAGACCAGCGAGATCGCTTCGCCCTCGGCGCCGGCGCGGCCGGTGCGGCCGATGCGGTGCACATAGTCCTCGGGCACGTTGGGCAGGTCGAAGTTGACCACGTGCGGCAGCTGGTCGATGTCGATGCCGCGCGCGGCGATATCGGTTGCCACCAGCAGCCGCAGCGTGCCGGACTTGAATTCCGACAGCGCGCGCGTGCGCGCCGACTGGCTCTTGTTGCCATGGATCGCCAGTGCCGACAGGCCGTCCTTGGTCAGTTGCTCGGCCAGGCGGTTGGCGCCGTGCTTGGTGCGCGTGAACACCAGCACCTGGTGCCAGTCATGCTGGCGCACCAGGTGGGCCAGCAGTTCGCGCTTGCGCTCGCGGTCCACCGGATAGACGCGCTGGTCCACGGTCTCGGCCGTGGTATTGCGCCGCGCCACCTCGATCGAGGCCGGGTTGTTCAGCAGGCGGTCGGCCAGCGCGCGGATATCGTCCGAGAACGTTGCCGAGAACAGCAGGTTCTGGCGCTTGGCCGGCAGCACGTTGAGGATCTTGCGGATATCGTGAATGAAGCCCATGTCGAGCATGCGGTCGGCTTCGTCCAGCACCAGCAGTTCCACCTGCGACAGGTCGATGGTGCGCTGGGACACGTGGTCCAGCAGACGGCCGGGCGTGGCCACCACGATCTCGACGCCGCGCTTGAGCTGTTCGATCTGCGGATTGATGCCGACGCCGCCGAACATCACCATCGAGCGCAGGCGCAGGTACTTGCCGTAGTTGCGCACGCTCTCCTCGACCTGGGCGGCCAGTTCGCGCGTGGGCGTCAGCACCAGTGCGCGCACCGGCAGGCGGGCCGGACGCTGCGCGCCATTGGCGCCGCGCGCCGCGGAATCGGACAGCAGCTGCAGCATCGGCAGCGTAAAGCCGGCGGTCTTGCCGGTGCCGGTCTGCGCGCCGGCGAGCAGGTCACCGCCCTTGAGGATGGCGGGGATCGCCTGGGCCTGGATGGGAGTCGGCGTGGTGTAGCCCTGTTCGGCCACGGCACGCACAATCTTGTCGGACAAGCCGAGTTCAGAAAAAGACATGAATTGCTGCTTGGGCCATCGCTGCGCACGCGGTGCGCCAAACGCCGGATGGCTCCTGGTAATCGGATCGGAATCGGAACGCGAACGCCGGGAAGCCGGCATGGCAGGGCACCGGCCCGCCCGCGAAGGAAAGAGCGGTAGTGTACCAGTCCGGGACCAGCGGGTTCTGCACCGCGCGCGGCCCCGCATGCGCGCCGGCGCACATCGGATCTGCGCGGGTGGCGCTGCGCTATCATGACAGCCTCTGCCCGCCCCCGCTCCGGCTCCGCACCCGCGCCACATGTGCCCCGGAAAGCCGCCATGCGCTTGCGTTTCCTCGAAGACCAGGAAGTCACCCTGTTCGCGGCCATCCCGGTCGGGATCGTCGCGGCCATTGCCACCACGCTGTTCAAGGAGGCGCTGGATGGCGCGGGCGTGGTCCTGTTTTCCAGCCATGCCGACGTGGTCGCCGTATTCGCCACGCTGGCGCTGGCGTGGCGCGTGGTGGTGCCGGCCGTGGGCGGCGCGCTGGCGGGCGGCCTGCTGGTGCTGGCCAATCGCCTGGCCGGCAGCCACGGCGGCGCCACCGACTACATGGAAGCGGTGGCCAACGGCAGCGGCCGCCTGCCGGTGCGGATCACCTTGCTGCGCGCGCTCTCGTCGTTTTTCTCGATCGTCAGCGGCAGCTCGGTCGGCAAGGAAGGCGCGATGATCCAGCTGGCGGCGCTGTGCGGCTCGCTGTTCCCGTCGACCCGGCTGGAACGCGGCGGCGGCTCGAACATGCGCCGCATGCTGACCGCCTGCGGGGCCGCGGCGGGCCTTGCCACCGTTTATCACACCCCCTTCTCCGCTGCCGTCTTCGTTGCCGAAGTGGTGTTCGGGGCGCTCGCGGTGCAGCGCCTGATGCCGCTCTTCCTGGCTTCGGTGGCCGGTGCCATGGTCAGCCAGTGGCACGGCGGCCTGCAGCCGCTCTACCCGGGCCTGGATATCGCCCCCGACCTGCGCCCGCACATCCTGCTGGCCGCGGCCGCGCTGGGCGTGGCCGCCGGCATTGCGGGCGCGCTGTTCATGCGTGCGGCGGGCTTTGCGCGCAGCCGCTTTGCAGCGATGCCTGGCGGCCCGGTGGCCCGGCTGACGCTGGGCGGGGCGCTGGTCGGCGTGCTCGCGATGGCGGTGCCCGAGGTGGTTGGCAACGGCTATTCCACCATCCAGACCATCCTGCAGGAGCAGCCGCTGAGCGTGCCGGTGGCCGGCGTGCTGCTGGCCAAGCTGGTGGCTACGGTGATCAGCATGGGCTCGGGGGCGGTCGGCGGCGTGTTCACGCCGTCGCTGTTCGTGGGGGCGGCGCTCGGGCAGTTGCTGGCCATCGGCATGCAGGACACGGCGGCCGCTGCGGCGCCGCTGCTGCCGCTGGTGGGCATGAGCGCGTTCCTGGCGGCCACCAGCCAGGCGCCGCTGATGTCGGTGCTGATGGTGTTCGAGATGACGCTGGCGCCCGCGCTGCTGCTGCCGTCGATGATCGGCGCAGTGGCGGCGTACTACACCGCGTCACGCTGCCAGACGCTGTCTCTGTACAGCGTGATCGCCGAGCGCGCGCAGGCCTCGGCCGCGGCCGAACACGCCCGCACGCTGACGCTGGCGGGCCTGTGCGACCCGACCGATACCGTGCTCGACCCGAACGCCACCCTGGCGGCCGCGGCCGACAAGTTTGCCGAGACCGGGACGCGCTACCTCTATCTGGTCGAAACGGATGGCCGCCTGCTGGGCGCGCTGTCGATCCATGCGCTGCAGCGCGCCCAGCGCGAGGGCGCCGCGGACGACGTGCTGGCGCTGGCCGAACGCGACTTCCCCGCACTGACCCCGGATTCGGGCCTGCGCGACGCCCTGGCGGTGTTTGCCGAGCACGGCATCAACCGCATCCCGCTGGTGCGCGACAGCGCCGGCCGCGAACTGATGGGCACGGTGTCCAAGCAGCGTGTGCTGCAAGAGGCATCCTGCCTGTTCTGAGCCCCGCCGCATCGCCGACCCTGTCAGGCCGCCAGCGGGGTAAAATGCCGGGTTGCGCCCGCCTTTGGGCCATTCCCGCCAACGCGTCGTCCCATTAGTCGGAGTTCTCCCCCATGCCAGCAGGTCGTGATGCGCGCCGCGAGGCGCCGGAGTCTGTCCAACCCGGGCGCGCCCGCAGGCTATTGCCAGCGCTGGCCTGCGCCGCCGCCCTGCTGCTCGGTGCGGCAAGCGCGATGGCCCAGCCGGTGCGGGCGATCCCGGACGATGCGCAGGCGGCCAGGCTCGTTATCGCCACGCCGTCTGCCGGTGCCCCGCAGACGGCCACGCTCGACGGCAAGACCGTCGGCGTGGCGCCGGGCCTGCGCCTGTTCGGCACCGACAACCAGTTGCTGGCCAGTGCCGCGGTGGCGGGCCAGAAGCTGCCGGTGCGGTACAAGCTGGACCTGTACGGCCAGTTGCTGACCGCCTGGGTGCTGAGCGAGCCGGAACAGAAGGCGCTGAAGAAGAAATCGTAGTCCCCCGGAAGTGCGACCGGCGTACCCCACGCGCCGGCCGTGTTGTTGCAACACCCTGATGCCCCCAGGTCAACCACTGAGATCGGCATATGAAGAAAGTTTTCGTCAAGACGTACGGCTGCCAGATGAACGAGTACGACTCGGACAAGATGGTCGACGTCCTCAACGCCAGCCAGGGGCTGGAACCCACCGACAACGTCGAAGACGCCGACGTGATCCTGTTCAACACCTGTTCGGTGCGCGAGAAGGCGCAGGAGAAGGTGTTCTCGGAACTCGGCCGGATGAAGGCACTGAAGGCGGTCAAGCCTGACCTGGTGATCGGCGTGGGCGGCTGCGTGGCCAGCCAGGAAGGCGCCAGCATCGTCGCGCGCGCGCCCTATGTCGACGTGGTGTTCGGCCCGCAGACGCTGCACCGCCTGCCCGACCTGATCGCGCGGCGCCAGCGCACCGGCCAGTCGCAGGTGGATATCTCCTTCCCCGAGATCGAGAAGTTCGACCACCTGCCGCCGGCACGCGTCGAAGGCCCGAGCGCCTTTGTCTCGATCATGGAAGGCTGCTCCAAGTACTGCAGCTACTGCGTGGTGCCCTACACCCGCGGCGAGGAAGTGTCGCGCCCGTTCGAGGACGTGCTGGCCGAAGTCGCCGGCCTGGCCGAACAGGGCGTGCGCGAAGTCACGCTGCTGGGCCAGAACGTCAACGCCTACCGCGGCAAGATGGGCGACACCACCGAGATCACCGACTTTGCGCTGCTGATCGAGTACGTGGCCGAGATTCCCGGCATCGAGCGCATCCGCTACACCACCAGCCACCCGAAGGAATTCACCTCGCGCCTGGTCGAGCTGTATGGCCGCTGCGACAAGCTGGTCAACCACCTGCACCTGCCGGTGCAGCATGCGTCCGACCGCATCCTGATGGCGATGAAGCGCGGCTACAGCGTGCTGGAGTACAAGAGCATCATCCGCAAGCTGCGCGTGCTGCGCCCGGATATGTCGATGTCTTCGGACTTTATCGTCGGCTTCCCCGGCGAGACCGATGCCGACTTCGAGAAGCTGATGGCGATGATCGAAGAGATCGGCTACGACACCTCGTTCTCGTTCATCTTCAGCCCCCGCCCGGGCACGCCCGCTGCCAACCTGCACGACGACACCCCGCACGAGGTCAAGCTGCGCCGGCTGCAGCGGCTGCAGGCCACCATCGAGGAAAACGTGCAGCGCATCAGCCAGAACATGGTCGGCACGGTGCAGCGCATCCTGGTGGAAGGCCCCGCGCGCAAGGATCCGACCGAGCTGCACGGGCGCACCGAGAACAACCGCGTGGTCAACTTTGCGCTGCCGGGCGTGCCGCAGGCAGGCCGCGACCGGCTGGTCGGCCAGCTGGTCGATGTCAGCATCACGCAGGCCTTCCCGCACTCGCTGCGCGGCGAGATCGTGGTTCGGCAGTAACCAGGCACCATCCAGCGAGGCCATCGCCAACCGATGAAAATCCCTTCCGCAGAATTCGTCGCCCCCAAGGACGACAACACCCGGCTGCAGAACCTGTGCGGGCCGCTCGACGAGAACCTGCGCCAGATCGAGCAGGCGCTGGACGTGAACATCCAGCGCCGTGGCCACCGCATGACGGTGCGCGGCGGCAACGCGCAGGATGCGGCAACGGCGCTGGAGCGCTTCTACAACCAGGCGCGCACGCCGCTGTCGATCGACGACGTGCAACTGGGCCTGGTGGAAACACGCCAGCTGTCCGCGCATGGCAGCTACCTGCCCGGCAACGGCGACAATGTCGAAGAGCGCGAGATCGGCGACGAATCGCCGGTGCTGCACACGCGCCGCACCGGCCTGCAGGGCCGCACCGTGGCGCAGCGCGACTACCTGCGCAATATCCTGTCGCACGACCTGACGCTGGGTGTCGGCCCTGCCGGCACCGGCAAGACCTACCTGGCAGTGGCGTGCGCGGTCGACGCGCTGGAGCGCGACGCGGTCAAGCGCATCGTGCTGACCCGCCCGGCGGTGGAAGCCGGCGAGCGCCTGGGCTTCCTGCCCGGCGACCTGGCGCAGAAGGTCGACCCCTACCTGCGCCCGCTGTATGACGCGCTGTACGACCTGCTCGGCTTCGACCGCACGCAGAAGATGTTCGAGCGCCAGATGATCGAGATCGCGCCGCTGGCCTACATGCGCGGGCGCACGCTGAACCATGCCTTCATCATCCTGGACGAGGCGCAGAACACCACGCCCGAGCAGATGAAGATGTTCCTTACGCGCATCGGCTTCGGCTCCAAGGCGGTGATCACCGGCGACACCACCCAGATCGACCTGCCCAGGGGGCAGAAGAGCGGCCTGGTGGAGGCGCTGCACGTGCTGCGCGACGTGCGCGGCATTGCCTGCACCCGCTTTACCAGCATCGACGTGGTGCGCCATCCGCTGGTGGCCCGCATCGTCGATGCCTATGACGAATACCACGCCCAGCACAAGGACGCTTAATTGAAATCCCAGAAATCCAAGTCTTCCGCCGTGAGCCTGACCCTGTTCGACGGCGACGGCCGCGCGCGCAAGAGCGCCGCGCACGCGCTGCGCGTGCAGCTGCCCGACGGCCGCAGCCTGACGCTGGACCTGTCGCAGGCAGCCGACGGCGTGGTCGCGCTGCTGGCCGAGCACACCGACACCAACCAGCAGGCTGGCCTGCTGGTGCGCCCGGACAACCATGACTCGCTGTCGGTGGCCGTGACCGCCACGCCGGTGGTCACCACCACCGGCACGCCGGCCACTCCGCCCGGGCTGGAGCTCGAGATCCAGAACGGCGACGGCGTCGGCAAGCGCGCCGGCCTGCCGCCGCGCCGCAAGATCGAGACCTGGGTCAAGTCGGCGCTGTATGCCGACGCCGCGCTGACCATCCGCTTCGTCGACGAGGAAGAAGGCCGCACGCTGAACCGCACCTATCGCGGCAAGGATTACGCCACCAATGTGCTGACCTTTGCCTATGCGGAGAACGAGGAAGACCCGGTCACGGGCGATATCGTGCTGTGCTGCCCGGTGGTGGAAACCGAGGCGCGCGAGCAGCGCAAGCCGCTGGAAGCGCACTATGCGCACCTGATCGTCCACGGCGTGCTGCACGCGCAAGGCTACGAGCACGAGGAAGACGTCGAGGCCGAGGAAATGGAAGCGATCGAGACCGAAACGCTGCAGGCGCTCGGTTACGCCGACCCCTACCAGAGCGACCGCGCCGCGTGATCCCCGCGTAATCCCTTTCTCACGGGCGGCGCCGACCGGGCGCCGCCTGCTGCACATATCGTCGCAGGACACCGCCCGCCGTCACGGGACGGCCAGGCTTTTAGTGTATCCTTCAGACGATCTCCACCACGCGCTCGCCGCGAAATGAACGACCCTTATCCCAGTTCGAAGCCCGCTTACCTGAAGCAGGCCGATCGTCCCAGATCGCTTCTCGAACGCCTGTCAGACCTGATTTCCCCCGAGCCGGACACCCGCGCGGAATTGCTCGAAGTGCTCCAGGAAGCGCATGAGCGCAACCTGATCGACGCCGACTCGCTGTCGATGATCGAGGGCGTGTTCCAGGTCTCCGAACTGACCGCGAGCGACATCATGGTGCCGCGCGCGCAGATGGATATGGTCAATATCGCGGATGCCCCGGAGGCGTTCATCCCCTTCATGCAGCAGACCGCGCACTCGCGCTTTCCGGTCTATGAAGGCAGCCGTGACAACATCATCGGCATCCTGCTGGCCAAGGACCTGCTGCGCTACTACACCGACCCCGCCTTCGACCTGCGCGAGACCCTGCGCCCGGCGGTGTTCATCCCCGAGTCCAAGCGCCTGAACATCCTGCTGCGCGACTTCCGCATCAACCGCAACCATATCGCCATGGTCGTCGACGAGTACGGCGGCGTGGCCGGCCTGGTGACGATCGAGGACGTGCTGGAGCAGATCGTCGGCGACATCGAGGATGAGTTCGACCTCGACGAAGACCAGGACAATATCCTGCCAATGCCCGACGGCAGCTGGCGCGTGCACGGCCTGACCGAGATCGCCCAGTTCAACGACGCCTTCGGCACCGCCTTCTCCGACCACGACGTCGATACCGTGGGCGGGCTGCTGTCCAACCACGTGGGCCACGTGCCCCACCGCGGCGAGGTCATCACCCTGCCGCCGATCCGCTTCGAGGTGCTGCGCGCCGACGCGCGCCAGGTGCACCTGCTGCAGGTGCACCGGGAATCCAACGGCGACAACGCGGGCGCGGCCGGCGCATGAAGCGTTCCGCCCCGATCCTCAACGGCGCCGCCGCTGCCGACGCCGCCCCGGCGGGCGTGCCTGGCACGCGCGCGCATTCGCGCACGGCGACCATGGCGCGGCTGCTGCTGGCCGGCGTGCTCGGCATCGCCCATACGCAAGCCTTCGCCCCCCATGACTGGTGGTGGCTGCAGATCCTGTCGCTGGCCGGCCTGGCCGCGCTGATGGCCGACGCGCCGCGCGCGCGCCTGGCCGCCGCCACTGGCTACGCCTTCGGGCTGGGCTGGTTCCTGTCCGGCATCTGGTGGCTCTATATCAGCATGCACGTCTACGGCGAGATGCCGGCGTGGATGGCCGCGCTCGCGGTGGTGCTGTTCTCTGGCTTCCTGTCGCTCTACCCGGCGCTGGCCGGCGCGCTGTGGCATCGGCTGACGGCGCGCCTGCCCGGGGCCACGCTGCTGGCGCCGCTGGCCTTCGGCGCTGCCTGGGGTCTCACCGAATGGCTGCGCGGCGTGGTGTTTACCGGCTTCCCGTGGCTGTCGGGCGGATATGCCCATGCCGATGGCCCGCTGGCCGGCTTCGCGCCGCTGCTTGGCGTATACGGCATCGGCGCCCTGGCAGCCGCGGTGGCGGCACTGCTGGCGGCTGCCGTACGCGGGCTGGGCCGCGGCGAGCGCGGCCGGGCGCTGGGCGCCTTGGCACTGGCACTGGCCCTGCCCGCCGCGGGCGCCGCGCTGGCGCCGCTGGCCTGGACCACGCCCGCCGGCAAGCCGCTGTCGGTGCGGCTGCTGCAAGGCAACGTGGCCCAGGACATCAAGTTCGAGCCCGCCGGCATCCAGCGCTCGATCGAGCTGTACCGCGACATGATCACCGCCGCGCCGGCCGACCTCGTGGTCACGCCGGAAACCGCGTTCCCGGTCATCCTGCAGGAGCTGCCGGTCGACGTGGCCGTGGCGGTGCGCGACTACGCGCTGGCCAGCGGCACCACGGTGCTGTTCGGCGCCGCCGGCGCCGACTCGCCGGTGGACTTCACCAACAGCGTCTTCGGCCTGGGCCCCGAGACCGAACGCCTGTACCGCTACAACAAGCACCACCTGGTGCCGTTCGGCGAATTCATCCCGCTGGGGTTCCGCTGGTTCGTCGACATGATGAAGATGCCGCTGGGCGACTTCCGCCGCGGCGGGCTCGACCAGGCCTCGCTGCCGGTGCGCGGCGTGCGCGTGGCGCCCAATATCTGCTACGAGGATCTGTTCGGCGAGGAGATCGCGCAGACGCTGCGCCAGCAGCCGGCGCCGGCCAATGTCCTGGCCAACCTGACCAACCTGGCGTGGTTCGGCGACACCATCGCGCTGGACCAGCACCTGCAGATCTCGCGCATGCGCGCACTGGAAACGCGCCGGCCGATGCTGCGCTCGACCAATACCGGCATGACTGCGGTGGTGCGTCCGGACGGCTCGGTGCAGCAACGCCTGCCGACCTTCACGGTCGGCACGCTGGCGGCCGAGGTGCAGGGCATGCAGGGCTTGACGCCCTATATCCGCTGGGGGAACGCGCCGGTGCTGGCGCTGTTTGCACTGGTGCTGGGGCTTGCTGCCTGGCGTATGCGCAAGCTGCGCGGTGCAGGCTGAAGGCACAGGCTGGCGCAGGCACCGGACGCGGCGGGATCGCCGCCGCCGTCCGGCGCTGGATTGCGGTGCCGGTGGTGGCGCCTCAGGTGAGCGCCAGCCGGTTCAGTTCAGCAGCCCGGTCGCCACGGACACGGTGGCCGCGGCGATCATGACCGCGATTGCGACCAGGTAAGGTTTGCGAGAAAGAAGTGCCATGATGCCAAGTCCCCATCAATAATCAGTTACCGACAAACGGCCACTGCGGTGCCAGCCAGCAGCCGCCGTGCCCGCCATGCCGGCACGGACTGTCAATCGCAACGCTCTGAAACGGGTTGCTTACTCATACTGTATACAAAAACGTTATCGGCCAGCAGCGGCCAAACCTGAAATCCGCCTCGGTATTTTCCCGATGCGTTGCGTAGGACCGACATTGGCGGGCATCCTCCACCATCGGTGCGTGACCTAGCCGGCCCCGCCAAACGGGGCGCCTCGCCAAAAAGCCGATAGAATTCAGGGTTTGGCAAAATCCGCATGCGCCGGCTCCGGCACGCGCCGCGCGGCCTGCATGCCGGGCGCCGCGACCGCGCCCGGGTGCCTCTACCTAGTCTTCATATGCTGACCTTCCAACAAATGATTCTGACCCTGCAGGCCTATTGGGACCGGCAGGGCTGCGCGCTGTTGCAACCCATCGATCTGGAGGTCGGCGCCGGCACATCCCACGTACACACCTTCCTGCGCGCGCTCGGCCCCGAGCCGTGGCGCGCCGCCTACGTGCAGCCGTCGCGCCGCCCCAAGGACGGCCGCTATGGCGAGAACCCCAACCGCCTGCAGCACTACTACCAGTACCAGGTGGTGCTCAAGCCCGCGCCGGAGAACATCCTGGAGCTGTACCTGGGCTCGCTCGAGGCGCTCGGCCTGGACCTGAAGCAGAACGACATCCGCTTCGTCGAGGACGACTGGGAGAACCCCACGCTGGGTGCCTGGGGCCTGGGCTGGGAAGTCTGGCTCAACGGCATGGAAGTGACGCAGTTCACCTACTTCCAGCAGGTGGGCGGGATCGACTGCAAGCCCATCACCGGCGAGATCACCTACGGCATCGAACGCCTGGCGATGTACCTGCAGAAGGTCGAGAACGTCTATGACCTGATCTGGACCGAGTGGGTCGAGAACGGCGAGACGCGCCGCCTGACCTATGGCGACGTGTACCACCAGAATGAAGTCGAACAGTCGACCTACAACTTCGAGCACAGCAACACCGAGATCCTGTTCCGCCATTTCGCCGAGCACGAAGGCGAGGCCAAGCGGCTGATGGGCAACGGCGAAGGCACCGAGGAAGGCCAGGCCGCCGGCACGCGCCTGGCGCTGCCCGCCTACGAGCAGGTGCTCAAGGCCGCCCACACCTTCAACCTGCTGGACGCGCGCGGCGCGATCTCGGTGACCGAGCGCGCGGCGTATATCGGCCGCATCCGCAACCTGTCGCGCCAGGTGGCGCAGGCCTACTACGACTCGCGCGAGGCCCTCGGCTTCCCGATGTGCGGCAACGGCGGAGCCCGGGCATGACGCAACTGGCGCGCAGCGCGTTGTGCTGCGCCACGGCGATCGCCGCGCTCGCCGCCGCCGGCAATGCCATCGGCGCGCGCGCGCAGGCGGCACCCAGCGCGCAGGTGCTGATGCTGCCGGCCGAACTGAGCAATGTGTGCGAGGCCGATCCGCAGGCGCTGCAGCTGGCCATGGCGCGCCAATGGCGCCCGTCGCTGAATGCGCTCGACCAGTGGACGCAGCTGGTGCGCTCGTTCTCGTGCGACCTGTCCGGCCAGCGCGACCTGGGCTGGCACCGCGTGCCGCTGCGCGCCTATGAAAGCGCGATCCGCTACCCGCTGACGTGGGTGGAGATGGAGACCCACAACGGCCGCACCCGCCGCACGGTCAAGACTTACTACTCGGCGGCGCAGCTGCCGCCGAAGATCGATTTCTGGGTGGGCGGGCGCATCGACGAGATCCGCTACGACAAGCGCCTGCGCCGCATCGACGCACGCTTCCCGGCTGCAGGCAGCCGCGGCGGCAGCAACGGCGCGGCCAGCGCCGCGGCGGCCGCGCAATGCGCCTACACCACGCTGCAATTCCGGCAACAGAACGGCCTGTGGCTGCTGTCCGGAGTGGAACCTAATCTTTCGCCACGCTGCTGATAAGCGGCGCGCGCTACAACCTGTTGGATACGATTCATGTCGCAACCCATGACCGACTCGCTGCTGATCGAACTGTTCACCGAAGAGCTGCCACCCAAGGCGCTGGCGCGCCTGGGCGACGCCTTCGCGCAGGGCCTGTTCGCCGGCCTGGGCGAGCGCGACCTGCTTGAGCCGGGCGCCACCGTGACGCCGTTCGCCACCCCGCGCCGCCTGGCCGCGCTGGTGTCGGGCGTGCGCCGCAGCGCGCCGGACCGCGAGCAGCGCGAGAAGGTCCTGCCGCTGTCGGTGGCGCTGGACGCCAACGGCGAGCCCACCGCGCCGCTGGCCAAGAAGCTGGCTGCGCTGGCCAAGTCGGTCGGCGTTGCCGAGATCGACTGGCAGTCGCTGGAGCGCGCCTCCGACGGCAAGGCCGAGGCCTTCTTCTACCGCTATACCGCACGCGGCGCCGAACTGGCTGCCGCGGTGCAGGCAGCGCTGGAAGACACCATTGCGAAGCTGCCGATCCCCAAGGTCATGAGCTACCAGCGCCCGGACGGCAGCACCGTGCATTTCGTGCGCCCGGCGCACAGCCTGATCGCACTGTTCGGCGCCGAGATCCTGCCGGTGACGCTGCTGGGGCTGCAGGCCAGCAACCTGACCCAGGGCCACCGCTTCCTGTCGCATGGCGTGATCGAGATCGCGCATGCCAATGACTATGCGCAGCGGCTGGAATCCGCCGGCCACGTGGTCGCCAGCTACGCCGAGCGCCGCGAGCGCATGCGCGCCGCGCTGCTCAAGGAAGCCGGCGCCGACCAGGTGATCATGCCCGAGCCGCTGCTCGATGAAGTCAATTCGCTGGTGGAATGGCCGGTGGTCTATGCCTGCCATTTCGAGGAAGCCTTCCTGGCAGTGCCGCAGGAATGCCTGATCCTGACCATGCAGACCAACCAGAAGTACTTTGCGCTGACCGATGCCGACGGCCACCTGCGCAACCGCTTCCTGATCGTGTCGAACCTGGCCACCGAGACGCCGCAGTCGATCATCACCGGCAACGAGCGCGTGGTGCGCCCGCGCCTGGCCGATGCCAAGTTCTTCTTCGACCAGGACCGCAAGAAGACGCTGGCGTCGCGCGTGCCGCAGCTGGCCAGCGTGGTCTACCACAACAAGATCGGCACCCAGCTGGACCGCGTGCAGCGCCTGCAGCAGATCGCCGGCCATATCGCCGATGCGCTCAACGCAGTCGGCGTGCCTACCGACAAGGCCGCCGCGATGCGCGGCGCCGAACTGGCCAAGGCCGACCTGCTGACCGACATGGTCGGCGAGTTCCCCGAGCTGCAGGGCACCATGGGCACGTACTATGCCCGCCACGACGACGAAGCCGAAGACGTGGCGCTGGCCTGCTCCGAACACTACCGACCGCGCTTTGCCGGCGATGCGCTGCCCGCAGGTGCGGTCAGCACCGCCGTGGCGCTGGCCGACAAGCTCGAGACCCTGGTCGGGATCTGGGGCATCGGCCTGCAGCCCACCGGCGAGAAGGATCCGTTCGCGCTGCGCCGCCATGCGCTGGGCATCCTGCGCATGCTGATCGAAAAGCCGCTGGCGCTGTCGCTGACGTCGATGCTGGCGCTGACGCAGCAGGCCTTTGCCGGCATCGCTGCAGTCAAGCCGGCACCCGAGGCGATCGCCGACTTCCTGTACGACCGCGTGCGCGGCTACCTGAAGGACAAGGGCTACACCACCAACGAAGTCGAGGCCGTGGTCAGCCTGCGCCCGGACCAGCTGCACGACATCCTGGGCCGCATGGAAGCCGTGCGCACCTTTGCCGCGCTGCCCGAGGCCGAGGCCCTGGCCGCCGCCAACAAGCGCATCACCAACATCCTGCGCAAGAACACCGAGCCGGTCGGCACGGTCGATCCGACGCTGTTCCGGGAAGAGGCCGAAGGCGCGCTGCACGCCGCCATCGAGCGCGTGCGCCCGGCCGTGGAAGCCGCCTTCGCCAGCGGCGATTTCACCGCCGCGCTGCGCGACCTGGCCCAGCTGCGCGATGCCGTCGACCGTTTCTTCAATGATGTGATGGTGATGGCCGAGGACGCGCAGCTGCGCGCCAACCGCCTGGCGCTGCTGGCTTCGCTGCACGCGATGGCCAACCGCGTGGCCGACATCTCCAAGCTGGCCGCCTGATCTCAGCCACCGGAGCCGCACATGCCGCAGACGCCGCCCAAGTTTGTCATCCTGGACCGCGACGGGGTGGTCAACCTCGACAGCGACCAGTTCATCAAGACGCCCGATGAATGGGTGCCGATAGACGGCAGCCTTGAGGCCATCGCCGCGCTGAACCAGGCCGGCTACCGCGTGGTCCTCGCCAGCAACCAGTCCGGCATCGGCCGCGGGCTGTTCGAGATGAGCGCGCTCAACGCCATGCACGAGAAGATGCACACGTTGCTCGCGCGCCTGGGCGGGCGCGTCGACGCGGTGTTCTTCTGCCCGCATACCGCCGCGGACGGCTGCGATTGCCGCAAGCCCAAGCCCGGCATGCTGGAGCAGATCAGCGAGCGCTTCGGCATCGAGCTCCGCGGCGTGCCCATCGTTGGCGATTCGTTGCGCGACCTGGAAGCCGGCGTGGCGGTCGGTTGCGCGCCGCACCTGGTACGCAGCGGCAAGGGCCAGAAGACCCTCGACCAGGGCGCCCTGCCGCCGGGCACGCAAGTGCACGACGACCTGCTCGCGTTTGCGCGCTGGCTGACCGGCAACGGCGGCGCACAGCGCCCGCCCACTCATAGCGCCGGCTGACCGCCCGCATCCATTCCCTATTCGCACCCCCGCGCGCCCCCCCCGCATGACGTTTCTCCGTTCCCTGTTGTTTGCGCTGTACCTGCTGGTGCTGACGCCGCCGTACGCCTGCGCCTGCTTCCTGGTGTTCCCGTTCATGAATGCCGACCAGCGCTTCCGCTTCGTGCGCGGCTGGCCCCTGCTGGTGATCTGGGCCGCGCGCGGCATCTGCGGCATCCAGTACCGCATCGAAGGCCATGAGCATATGGACGTGATGCTCGACAAGCCGGTGGTGCTGCTGTCCAAGCACCAGTCAGCCTGGGAAACCGTGGCCTACGTGGCGCTGATGCCCAAGCCGCTGTGCTTCGTGTTCAAGCGCGAGCTGCTGCTGGTGCCGTTCTTCGGCTGGGCGCTGGGCATGCTGAAGATGGTCCATATCAACCGCAAGGAAGGCACCCGCGCCTTCGCCTCGGCCGCGCGCCAGGGCCGCGAGCGGCTGGCCGAAGGCGCCTGGATCATCATGTTCCCGGAAGGCACGCGCACGCCTTCGGGCCTGGAGAAGGCACGCTACAAGAGCGGCGGCGCGCGCCTGGCGGTGGAAACCGGCGCCTGGGTGCTGCCGATGGCGGTCAACTCGGGCCGGGTGTGGCCGCGCAATTCGTTCCTGAAGCACCCGGGCATGGTGACGATCTCGGTCGGCCCGGCGATCGCCTCGGCCAACAAGACCGCGGACCAGCTCAACCAGGAGGTGGCGGAATGGATCGAGCGCGACATGCGCCGCATCGATCCGCAGAGCTACCGGAGCGCGGCCCCGGCCGGGCCCGCCGCATGAAGCTGCTGCGACCCGCCACCGACGCCGACGGCGCGCAGCTGGAGCTGCCGCTGGCGGAGTCCGCCCAGGCGCCGCAGCCTGCGGCCCCGCTTGCGCCGGAGCCCCCGCAGCAGCCCGCCTGGCCGGTGCCGCAACCCAACGCACGCCTGCTGCGTATCGGCGAACGGCCGCTGCACTACACGCTCAAGCGCTCGGCGCGCCGCACCATCGGCTTCACCATCGACGACCGCGGCCTGTCGATCACGGCGCCGCGCTGGGTCACGCTGGCGGACATCGAGTCGGCCATCCTGGAAAAACAGCGCTGGATCTTCAACAAGCTGGGCGAGTGGCGCCACCGCGAGTCGCGCCGCATCCTGCCCACGGTGCAATGGCGCGACGGCGCCAGCCTGCCCTTCCTGGGGCAGCCGCTGACGCTGTCGCTGGAGTCGCCGCTCGGCGCGCTGCTGTTCGATGCCGACCGCCGCGTGCTGCACCTGGCGCTGCCGGGCCATGCCGACGAGCAGCAGATCAAGGACCGCGTGCAGGGCTGGCTGCAGCAGCAGGCGCGCCGGCTGCTGGCCGAGCGCCTCGATATCTACGCCGACAAGCTGGGCGTGCGCCACACCGGCTTTGCGCTGACCTCGGCCGCCACGCGCTGGGGCAGCTGCACCGCCGACGGCAAGATCCGGCTGAACTGGCGCCTGATGCATTTCCCGCTGTCGATGATCGACTATGTCGCCGCGCACGAGCTGGCGCACCTGAAGGAAATGAACCACGGCCCGCGTTTCTGGCAGACCGTGGAATCGATCTTCCCCGAGTTCCGCGATGCGCGCGCGCAACTGCGGGCGCACCCGCCCGAGCTGTTGCCGACATTCTGAGCGAGCGGGAGCGGGCCGGTACGTTTCGGCCAAACGCACTAAAATGGCGCCTTCCTATACCTAAAGCAGTTGAAGGCCCTCAAATGCGACTCCTCCACACCATGCTGCGCGTCGGCGACATGCAGCGCTCCATCGATTTCTACACCCGCGTGCTCGGCATGCAGCTGCTGCGCCAGAGCGACAACCCTGAGTACAAGTACCGCCTCGCCTTCGTCGGCTACGGCCCCGAGAGCGAGACCGCGGTGCTGGAGCTGACCTACAACTACGGCGTCGACCAGTATGACCTGGGCACGGCCTACGGCCATATCGCGCTGGAGACCGACGATGCCGCGGCCGCCTGCGAGCGCATCCGCGCCGCCGGCGGCAAGGTCACGCGCGAAGCCGGCCCGGTCAAGGGCGGCACCACCGTGATCGCCTTTGTCGAAGACCCGGACGGCTACAAGATCGAACTGATCGAGCGCCATTCCACCCGCGACGCCAGCCGTCCCTGACGGACGCTGACGATGAGCACGCAAGCCCTGACCCGGCAGCCGCTCGACGGCATCGCCGTGGGCCTGATGGTGGTGCTGTGCGCCGCCTGGGGCCTGCAGCAGGTGGTGATCAAGGTCACCGCGCCGCTGATGGGCGCGGTGCTGCAGGCCGGCGTGCGCTCGGCGGTGGCGGCGTTGCTGGTGTTCGGCTTTGCCGCCTGGCGCGGCACGCCGCTGTGGCGGCGCGACGGCACGCTGAACGCCGGCTTGCTGGCCGGGCTGCTGTTCGGCGCAGAGTTCTTCTGCATCTTCGTCGGGCTGGGACACACCACGGCCTCGCGCATGGCGGTGTTCCTGTACACCGCGCCGATCTTCACCGCGCTGGGCCTGCATTTCGTGGTGCCGGGCGAGCGCTTGCACACCGGGCAATGGCTGGGCGTGGCGCTCGCGTTCGCGGGCATGGCGCTGGCCTTTGCCGATGGCATTGCCGCGCCGTCGGCGCAGGGCAGCACGCTGCTGGGCGATGCGCTTGGCATCCTCGCCGGCGCACTGTGGGCTGCCACCACCGTGGTGGTGCGCGCCAGCCCGCTGGCCAGCGCCCCGGCCAGCAAGACCCTGCTGTACCAGCTGGCGGTGTCCGCGGTGATGCTGCTGGCGATGGCGGTGGCCGCCGGCCAGACCGCAACCGTGCAGATCGACGGGGTGGTGCTGGCGAGCCTGTTCTACCAGTCAGTGCTGATCGCGTTTGCCAGCTACCTGACCTGGTTCTGGCTGCTGCGGCGCTACCTGGCGTCGCGGCTGTCGGTATTTTCCTTCCTGACGCCGCTGTTCGGGGTCGCCTTCGGCGTGGTGCTGATGCACGACGCGGTGGGCCCGCGCTTTGCCATGGCGGCACTCCTGGTGCTGGCCGGCATCGTGCTGGTCAATCGCCGCGCCTGAGCGGCGCGGCAAGCGCAATACTGCGGCGGCCGGAGCCGCCGCTGCCTGACGCTCAGCGGCGTGCCTCGAACGAAAACATGCCGAGCGCGTCGCGCACTTCGTCCAGCGTCTGCTGGGTCAGCGCGCGTGCCTTCGCGGTGCCCTGGCGCAGGATGTCGAACACATAGTCCGGATCCTTGGCCAGTTCTTCGCGGCGCGCGCGGATCGGGGCCAGCATGTCCTGCAGGATGCCCTCGACGCGGCGCTTGAGCACCATGTCGCCCAGGCCGCCCTTCTGGTAGTGCTCCTTCAGCGCCTTGACTTCCTCGGTGTTGGGATCGAACGCATCCAGGTAGGTGAACACCACGTTGCCCTCGACCTGGCCCGGGTCCGACACGCGCAGGTGGTTGGGGTCGGTGTACATGCTGTGCACCGCAGCCTTGATCTGCTCAGGCGAAGCCCCCAGCGCGATCGCGTTGCCCAGCGACTTGCTCATCTTGGCCTTGCCGTCGACGCCAGGCAGGCGGCCGAACTCGGGGATCAGGGCCTTGCATTCGGGCAGCACTTCGCGGCCGACCTGGTGGTTGATGCGGCGCACGATCTCGTTGGTCTGCTCGATCAGCGGCGCCTGGTCTTCGCCCACCGGCACCACGTGGGCCTTGAAGGCAGTGATGTCCGCGGCCTGCGATGCCGGGTAGCACAGGAAGCCGGCCGGGATGTCGCGGCCAAAGCCACGCGCCTGGATCTCTTCCTTGATGGTCGGGTTGCGCTCGAGCCGCGCCACCGTGACGAAGTTCAGGTACATCAGCGTCAGCTCGGCCAGCGCCGGCAGGTGCGACTGCACGGTGATGGTGGTCTTGGCCGGGTCGATGCCCACGGCCAGGTAGTCCAGCGCCACTTCCAGCACGTTGCGGCGCACCTTGTCGGGATCGTGCGCGTTGTCGGTCATGGCCTGGGTGTCGGCCAGCAGCACGTATTGCTCATGCGTGTCCTGCAGCGTCACGCGGCTCTTCAGCGAGCCGACATAGTGGCCAAGGTGCAGCGGGCCGGTGGGACGGTCGCCGGTCAGGATCACGGGACGCCGGTTGGTTTGGGTCTGGGCTGTCATGGGACGGTCTTGCACGAAATAGTCGCGGGAAACTCGGGATTCGGGAATCGGGATGTGCGGGCCTCAGGCGGCCTGTCCGGCCTGGCCGGATGGCGTACCACCGAGGCGCCGGGCCAGTTCGACATATTCGCCGACGGGCACTTCCTCGGCGCGGCGGCCGAGGTCGAAGCCCATCGCATCGAAGTCGACCTGGTCGCGCAGGAACGAGAGCGTGTTGCGCAGCACCTTGCGCCGCTGCGAGAACGCTGCAGTGACCACGTCGCCCAGCACGGTGATGTCGCAATCGGCATGCGGCGAACGCAGCCGGCCGTCGCTGTGGCGCGGCCACGGGATCATGCGGACCACGGCGGAATCGACCTTGGGCGGCGGATTGAAGGCGCCCGGCGGTACGTCCAGCACGTGTTCCATGTAGTAGCGCACCTGCAGCATGATCGAGAGCCGGCCGAAGGCCTTGCTGCCGGGTTCGGCCACCATGCGCTCCACCACCTCTTTCTGCAGCATGAAGTGCTGGTCGCGCACCTGGTCGGCGAAATCCATCAGGTGGAACAGCAGCGGGCTGGAGATGTTGTACGGCAGGTTGCCGACGATGCGCAGCGGGCGGCCGGGCACGGCGAGCTTGTCGAAATCGAACGCCAGCGCATCGCCGGCGTGGACCTGCAGGCGCTCGCCATAGCGGCGGCGCAGGCGCTCGACCAGATCGCGGTCCAGCTCAACCACCTGCATCTGCGGGATCCGTTCGAGCAGCGGGTCGGTCAGCGCGCCCAGACCGGGACCGATCTCGACCAGCACGTCGTCGGCCTGCGGGCTGATGGCATTGACGATGCCGTGGATGATGGTGTCGTCGACCAGGAAGTTCTGCCCGAATCGTTTGCGGGCCACATGGCCCTGGTGCACGTTTGAACGCATGGGTTATTCGTCCAGCTTCAGCATGGCGGCTGCAGGCCGGAATGGGTGTGGCCAGGATGGCTGCCCGTGGCACCGTTGCTGCCAGGGCGCCGGCCATTGGCGTGGCCGGCCATGGTGACCGCACTGCGGATGGCCTCGATCATGCTGCCGTGTTCGGCCTGGCCGGTGCCGGCAAGGTCGAGCGCGGTGCCATGGTCCACCGAGGTGCGGATAAAGGGCAGCCCCAGCGTGATATTCACGCCGTGGCCGAAGGTGCCGTATTTCAATGGCGCCAGCCCCTGGTCATGGTACATCGCCAGCACGCAGTCGGCATCGCGCAGGTGGCGCGGCTGGAACAGCGTGTCGGCCGGAAAGGGCCCGCGCGCGTCGATGCCGGCATCTTTTGCCTGCGCCAGCGCGGGCGTGATGATGTCGATCTCTTCGCGGCCCATATGGCCGCTTTCGCCGGCGTGCGGGTTCAGGCCCGTGACCAGGATGCGCGGCCGCGAGATGCCGAAGTAGCGGCGCAGGTCGGCATCGATGATCGACAGCGTCTGCACCAGCAGCGGCACCGACAGCGCATCGGGCACCGCGCGCAGCGGCAGGTGGGTGGTGGCCAGCGCCACGCGCAGCATGGCGCCGTCGTGCGCGGGCTGCGGGCCGGCCAGCATCATCACCACGCGCGGCACGCGGGCGCTCTCGGCCAGGTATTCGGTATGGCCGGTGAAGGGGACGCCGGCGTCGTTGATGGTGCTCTTCTGCACCGGCGCCGTGATCATTGCGGCATACCGGGGCGCGGCCTTGCCGCGCGCGCGGCAGCCGCGGATGGCGGCATCGAGCAGCTTCAGCACATAGGGGCCGTTGCGCGCGTCGAGCCGCCCGGCCTCGCACGCGACCGCCAGCGGGATATCCTCGACCACCACGTCGCCGTCGGCAATGCGCCGCTCCCAGGCGTGCGTGGCGCCCAGCGCCGCCGCGCGGTCGGCCAGCAGGCGGGCATCGCCCAGCACATGGAAGCGGTATTGCCCGCCGCCGACGCCATTGTTGGCGCCCGCCAGCTGCAGCAACGCCCCGATGGTGATATCGGGACCGATGCCGGCGGGTTCTCCGGTCGAGATGGCAAGGGCTAGCGGGTCGGGCATGTCAGGTCAGCGGATCGGGGACCGGCGCTTCAGCGCTGCCGGTTGACCCGGTACTCCACGTACGCCTGCGAACGCAGCTGGCGCACCCAGTCATCATAGGCTGCGCGCAGCTTCTGTTCGCGGACTTCGGCACGGGCGAAGTCGCGCTGCTTCTCGGGCGACATCTCGGTCTCGCGCCGGTTGAGCACCTGGATCAGGTGCACGCCGAACTGCGTGACCACCGGCTCCGAGATCTCGTTCGGGCGCAGGCGGCTCATGGCCTGCTCGAACTCGGGCACCAGCTCTCCCGGCGAAACCCAGCCGAGGTCGCCGCCGTTCTGCGCCGAGCCGTCCTGCGAGAAGCGCTTGGCCGCGTCGGCAAAGTCGCCGCCGTGGGTGATGCGGTCGCGCAGCGTGCTGAGCTGGCGGCGCGCCTCGGCCTCGGGCATGTTGGGGCCGGTGCGGATCAGGATATGGCGCACCTGGGTCTGGGTGATCTTCGAGGCCGCGGCCGGGCTGGATGCCGGCGCCGCGCGCTTGGTCATCAGCTTGACTACATGGAAGCCCGCCGCGCTTTCCACCACCTGCGGCGCCACCCCGCCAGCCTGCAGGTCGACCACGGCGTTGGCGAACAGTGCCGGCAGGCGGCCGATCTCGCGGAAGCCCATCGCGCCGCCCTGGGCCGCCTCGGGGCCCTCGGAGTTGGCCTGCGCCAGCTGTGCGAAGTCGGCACCGCCCTGGGCCTGCTTGAGCAGCCCTTCGGCCTTGGCGCGCTGCGCCTGCTTCTGTGCCTCCGAGGCATTCTCGGGCACGCGCACGAGGATCTGCGCCACGTTGTACTCGGTCGGGCCGCTGGCGGCGCCCTGGCCGCCGCGCGCCGCCAGGTAGTTGTCGATCTCGCCGTCGTAGACCTGCACCTTGGAATCGACCTCACGCTCGCGCAGGCGGATCACCTGCACCTGCTTGCGCAGTTCCTCGCGGTACTTGGTCCAGGTCATGCCGCTGGCCTCGACGCGGCGGCGCAGCTCGGTCGCGTTCAGCCGGTTCTGCTGTGCCACCGATTCGATGGCACGGTCGATTTCCTGGTCGGTCACGCGGATGCCGGCCTCCTGCGCGGCCTGGGTCTGCACGCGCTCCATTACCAGGCGCTCAAGCACCTCGCCCAGCAGGTCGGCGCGCGCGGGCGCCGGGCGGCCGGCGGCACGCAGCTGGCCTTCGATTTCATCGGCACGGTCGAGCAGCTCGCGCCGCGTGATCACGCTGTTGTTGACGACCGCGACCACTTCGTCGACCAGTTGCGAACGCTTCTGGCCCCCGGCCTGGGGCACGCCCAGCTTGGGCTGGCTCGACGGCGCCGCGACGTCAGACGCCTGCGGCACGAAGATGCCACTGGAGCGCGGCGCCGTCCCGGGCGCCTTGAGCTGCGCCGCAGCCGGCACCGTCATGGCGGCCAGCACGGCCGGCAGCAGCAAGCGGTGCCAGGACGTCAGGAGAAAGGAAAACACGGCGAATTCTTGACGTTTCATCGTAATCCGTCATTCATAGTGATCGAACTGGGTCGTCGGCACCGGCTTGGCCGACACCGGCTCATAGCCGGGCACGTTCAGGCGCAGGATGTTCAACGGGTTGGAACCGATCTTGGAAAGGCCACGGAACTCCACCTGCAGGAAGACCCGCCCGGTGTAGCCTTGCGTGGTGTTGCGGAAGCGCTGGTAGACCACGCGGCCGACCCAGCAGTCGGCGGCGTACTCGACGCCGGCCAGCGCATCGACCATCTGGCTCGCGGTCAGGTCGAAGGCAAAGCGTGCGATGCCGTAGGCACGGCGCGTGATCGGCCACTGGCTTGACACCTCGAACTGGTCGATCGCGGTGTTGTCGGTCACCGAAGTCGGGCGGCGGTAGCGGTAGCCTGCATTAATCACCTTGCGCGACTCGGGCCGGTAAGAGACCGCCACGTTGCCGTAGTTGATCCGGTCGCTGTCCGGGTTGTACTGCACGCCCGCGTCCAGGTAATAGCCGCGGAACATCTGGATGGTGGTGGCCGCCAGCAGGTCCGAGAAACCCGCCTTGGGATCCGCCAGCGTGCCGTTGATCTGCACGCGCTGGCCGGTGAAGTCGTAGCGCTGCGCGATGGTGCCGCGGAAGCGTTCGATCCCGGTGTCGGCTTCGATCAGGCGCGTGGTCAGGCCGCCGGTCAGCTTGTTGTTGTCGGCGACGCGGTCGTAGCCGGTGAACGGGTTCTCGCTGAAGATCTGCCCGTAGCCGAAGTCGGACTGCACCGTGTCGAACAGCGGGAACTGGCTCTGGTCGCGGAACGGGGTGTACACGTAGAACAGGCGCGGCTCCAGCGTCTGCACATAGTTCACGCCGAACAGGCGGCTGACAGTCGGTGCCTCGCGCTCGAACGTCATGCCCGAGTCCAGGCTCATGGTCGGCAGCACGCGTGAGAAATTATTCTGCACCGTAGGCGTGTTGGAGGCTGCCTCCATCTGGTACTGGGTCGCGTTGAAGGTGACCTTCGGCGTCACGTACCAGCCTGCCCGCACGATCGGGTAGCTGATGCTCGGCTGGATAAACATGCGCTCGCCCTGCGGCTGCTGGAAGCCGGTGGACGTCAGCGGAATGCGGAAGCGCGTGTAGTCCGCTTCCACCTGCACGTCGAAGCCGCCGAGGTCATAGCGGATGTACTTGCCGTTGAGCTGCGGCACGCGCTCATACGACGGCTCGCTTGGACGCAGGGTCTGGAACTTCTGCACCCGAGCCAGGAACGTGAAATCCTGCCAGTTATAAGTAACGCCCCCTTCCTGCGTGTACTGGCGCAGCGTCGATTGCGACACGCTGCGGTTGAAATCGTCCGGGTACTGGTCGTCCGATACCCGGTTCACATTCAGGTAGGCATTGAGACCCTTGGCCAGGTTCTGGTTATGCTGGATCGAATAGGCCCAGCGGTTCGAATTGGTCTTCTTGTCGTCCGGCAGGAACTCGGCGCGCAGGCGCCCGTTGTAGCCCTGGCCAAGGTAACGGTACTCGCCGCCGAGCTGCAGGCCGCGCTCCGTCATCAGCCGCGGATAGATGGTCAGGTCGCGGTTCGGCGCGATGTTGACGTAGTACGGCGTGGTCAGGTCGAAGCCCGAACGCGAGCCGTAGCCCATCAGCGGCGGCAGGAAACCGCTGCGGCGGTCGTCGTTCAGCGGAAAGCTGAACGCCGGCGCCGCCGCGATCGGCACGCCGAAGAAATTCAGCACGCCGCCGTAGGCCACGCCCACCTGGCGGTCGTTGTCCAGGTCGATCCGGTTCGCGCTGAAATACCAGTCGGCGTTGTCCGGCGAACAGGTGGTGTATGACGCGTGCCTGGCGGTGCTGCGGTCCTTGTCCAGGAAGTCGATGCGCTCGGCCTTGCCCGAGCCGCCGGTCTGCTGGAAATAATAGTCCGGCGACAGCATATAGCCTTCGTTGGCCTCGACCTTCATCCGCGCCTCGGGGCCGACCGCCAGCGTGCCGCTGCGCGACATGCGCACATTGCCCTGCGCGAAGGCTTCGTCGGTGTCCTGGTCGTAGGTCAGCTTGTCGCCCTTGATCGCACCGCCGTCACGGCGCAGCTCGGCATGGCCTTCCAGCTCGACGCCGCGCTCGCTGTAGCCGGTCATGCGGTCGGCCTCGATAAAGGTCGGGGCGTCGGAGCCGGCGTCAGACTGTTTGCCGGGTTCGGCAAGCCGCGGCACCAGTTCGCCGGATTCCACGGGAAGCGGCGGCGCTTTCGGCGCGGCTTCGAACACCGGCTCGACCTGGTCGAGATCGGGGATCGCCGAACCGGACATCTGCGCGTGTGCGCCGGCCGAAAGGCTGGCCATGGCCAGCACCAGCGGCCGCAGCGCGCCCGCGTGCAGGCCGCCGGCGCGCCTGGCTCGGGCAGGAACGCTGGTTGGGGCAGGCGAAGGCAAGGCCCTGTTGTTCGGTGATCGTCGTTGTTCGGTCATTCGCACGGGTTGTCAGTCTCGGCGTCGGCTGCGGCCCGCCTGCAAGCCGCCAGCCCCCGCCGGAGCAGGCTGCGGGGCACCGAATGGCCCCACCCGGGGGCCGCCCGGCGCCCGGGTCTGGTCGGGTATTATACGGGGCAACCTAGGGTCGCCTTCCCGCTTACTTTCGGTTTCATTTACGTTTCCACTCTGCGCCCGTTCCCCACACGTATCTGTATGGCAGCTCTCCCCCACGACCCGCGCCTGGACCAGCTCAAGGCCTGGGTATCCGGACTTGGCCCGACTTGGTCCGCCGATCCCGATTCCTGCGCCCCCGCCTCGGCCGACGCCAGCTTCCGGCGCTATTTCCGCGTCAGCACCGGCCATCCGGCGCATCCCACCGCCATCGTGATGGACGCCCCGCCGGCGCACGAGGACTGCCGCCCGTTCATCCACGTATGCGGGCTGTTCGGCGCGGCCGGCGTGACCGTGCCGACCGTGCTGGCGCAGGACCTGGAGCAGGGTTTCCTGCTGCTGGCCGACCTTGGCAACCAGACCTACCTGTCGCGGCTCGATGACTCCACCGCCCACGGCATGTACGCCGACGCGGCCGCCGCGCTGGTCCGCATCCAGGCCGCCACCCGCCCCGGCGAGCTGCCGGCCTACGACCGCGCGCTGCTGCAGCGCGAGCTCGACCTGTTCCCGCAGTGGTATGTGGCCAGGCACCTCGGCGCCACCCTGACCGAGGCTCAGCAGGCGGACCTGCGCGAAGTGACTGAAGCGCTACTCGCCAATATCCTGGCGCAGCCGCAGGTCTACGTGCACCGCGATTTCCACTCGCGCAACCTGATGGTGCTCGACGGCGGCGCCAACCCGGGCGTACTCGACTTCCAGGACGCGGTGATCGGCCCGATCACCTACGACGCGGTCTCGCTGTGGCGCGACGCCTATATCGAATGGGACGAGGAGCAGCAGCTGGACTGGCTGATCCGCTACTGGGAGCGCGCGCGCAAGGCCGGCCTGCCGGTCAGCGCCGACTTTGGCGAGTTCTATCGCGATTTTGAGTGGATGGGCCTGCAGCGCCACCTCAAGGTGCTGGGCATCTTTGCCCGCCTGTACCACCGCGACGGCAAGGACGGCTACCTGGCCAACCTGCCGCTGGTGATGAAGTACACCCGCCAGGTGGCCGGCCGCTACACCGAACTGCGCAAGCTGATCCGGCTGCTGGACGCGCTCGAAGGCGTGGCCAGCCCGGCCGGCTACACGTTCTGACGCCGTGCCCGACAACCAGCCCGTTCTGCCCGACCACCGCGCGCCCGCCATCACCGCCGCCGGCGAATGGCTGGCCGGCGCGCGCGCGCTCGCGCCGATGCTGCTGGGCGTGGTGCCGTTCGGCCTGATCTACGGCGTGCTGGCCGTCGGCGCCGGCATGCCGGCGTGGCTGGCCTGCGCGATGAGCGTGGTTGTGTTCGGCGGCGCCTCGCAGATGATCCTGACCCAGTTGTGGACTGCCGGCACGCCGGCAGTGGTGATCACGCTGACGGTGGCCATGGTCAACCTGCGCCACGCGCTGTATTCCGCCACCATCGCGCCCACGCTCGCGCACCTGCCGCGGCGCTGGAAGGCGCTGATCGCCTACCTGCTGACCGACGAAGCCTTTGCCGCGATGACGCACCGGCTTGGCGACAGCGGCCCGCGCGCCCGCTACCGCCACTGGTACTACTTCGGCGGCGGCTTCGCGCTGTGGGCCAGCTGGCAGCTGTCGACGCTGGCCGGCGTGCTGGTCGGCGCCCAGGTGCCGCGCGACTGGCCGCTCGATTTCTTCCTGCCGCTGACCTTCATCGGCATCATCGTGCCGGGTCTGAAGCACCGCTCGCACGTGGCCGCGGCGCTGGCCGCCAGCGTGCTGGCGGTGGCCTGCTACAGCCTGCCGCACAAGCTCGGGCTGATGGTGGCGGCGCTCGGCGGCATTGCCGTGGGCATGCTGGTGCTGGGCCGCGGCAACCGCCCCGGGCAACGCCCGGCCAGCCGTGGCGCCGATGCCACGCCAGGCGGAACAGCCGGCAAGGAGGCCGCATGAGTGCGATGACCCTGCTGTGGGTCTTCCTTGCCGCGGGCCTGGCGACCTTCCTGATCCGCCTGTCGTTCATCGCCGTGGAAGGCCGCGTGCGGCTGCCGTCGTGGTTCCGCACCGCGCTGCAGTTCGTGCCGGCAGCGATGCTGTCGGCGCTGATCGCCCCTGACCTGCTGATGCAGCATGGCGAGCTTGCCCTCACCCCCGCCAACGCGCGGCTGGTGGCCGGCGTGGTGGCCATCCTGATCGCCGCTCGAACCCGCAGCGTGGGCTGGACCATCGCCGGTGGCATGGCCGCGCTGCTTGCCCTGGAGGCTCTGTTCTGATGAAGGCCATGATCTTCGCCGCCGGCCGCGGCGACCGCATGCGTCCGTTGACCGATACCTGCCCCAAGCCGCTGCTGGCGGTTGGCGGCAAGCCACTGATCGTCTGGAAGATCGAGGCGCTGGCGCGTGCCGGCCTGCGCGACATCGTCATCAACCATGCCTGGCTGGGCGGACAGATCGAAGCCGCGCTGGGAGACGGCAGCCGTTTTGGCGTGCGGCTGGCCTATTCTGCCGAGGGCACTGCGCTGGAAACCGCCGGTGGCATCGCACAGGCCCTGCCGCTGCTGTCCGCGCACCCGGAGCGCGGCGAGATCTTCCTGGCCGTGTCGGGCGACATTTTCTGCGACTACGACTTCCGCAGGCTGTTGCCTCGCGCGCACGACATGGCCGGCGCGCCCGCCCCGCGCATGCACCTGGTGATGGTGCCCAACCCGGACTTTCACCCGAACGGCGACTTCACCTTGCAACCGAACGGGCTGCTGACGCTCGACGGCAAACTGGCCAACGGTGGCGAACGGCTGACATTCGGCAATATCGGCCTGTACGACACGCGCCTCTTCACCGCCATCGAACCTGGCACCAAAATGCCGATGACACCCTACTACTGGGAGGCCATCGAGGCCGGCGCCGCTACCGGCGAACGCTTCGACGGACGCTGGGAGAACGTGGGCACGCCGGCGCAGCTGGCCGAGCTGGATGCGGCGCTTGCGACAGCAGCGCCTGTGGCGGCGCACGGGCGCTAGGTCGACTGACTGGGCGGGGGCTGGCAAGGCGCCCGGACGATCCCGCGGCCAGCGAGGCGCCAGCGGCGGTAGAATCGCCCTGATCCTCCTCATCCCAGGCCCTACCATGTCCTCACCCGACAACGCCCTCCTCGCCGCCTGCCGCGACCGCCGCGCCCGTGTGCTGCAGCACCTGCGCGCCGGCGGCGGCGGCGTGGCGATCCTGCCCACGGCGCCGGAAGCCATGCGCAACCGCGACAGCGACTACCCGTATCGGCACGACAGCTATTTCTATTACCTGAGCGGCTTTACCGAGCCCGATGCCGTGCTGGTGCTGGTGGCCGGCGCGCCGGGCGACCCCGCCGATGCCGACCGCAGCATCCTGTTCTGCCGCCCCAAGCATGAAGAGCGCGAGATCTGGGACGGTTTCCGTTTCGGCCCGGATGGCGCGCGCGCCGCGTTCGGCTTCGATGAAGCGCATTCGGTCGAAGAGATCGACGCCGCGCTCCCGCCGCTGCTGGCCAACCGCGCGCAGATCGCCTACCCGCTGGCCGACTCGACCCGCACCGACGTGCAGATGCGGCGCTGGATGGACGCCGTGCGCATGCAGGGCCGCGCCGGGGTGGCCGCGCCGTCGGTTGCGCTCGACATCCGCACCGTGCTCGATGAAATGCGCCTGTTCAAGGATGCCGGCGAGCTGGCCACCATGCGCCGCGCGGCGCAGATCTCCGCCGGGGCCCATGTGCGGGCCATGCAGGCCACCCGCGCCGGGCTGCGTGAATACCACCTGGAGGCGGAACTGCTCTATGAGTTCCGCCGCCATGGCGCGCAGAGCGTGGCCTATAACTCGATCGTCGCGGCCGGCCCCAACGCCTGCGTGCTGCACTACCGCGCCGGCCCCGCCGAACTGAGGGACGGCGACCTCTGCCTGATCGATGCCGGCTGCGAGTTCGACGGCTACGCCTCGGACATCACCCGCACCTTCCCGGTCTCGGGCCGCTTCTCGCCGGCGCAGCGAGAGCTGTACGACCTGGTGGTGGCCGCGCAGGACGCCGCCATTGCCGAGACCCGCGCCGGCGTGCCCTACAACGTGCCGCATGACGCCGCCGTGCGCGTGCTGGCACAGGGCATGCTCGATACCGGCCTGCTCGACCGCAACAAGGAGGGCACGCTCGACGATGTGCTCGCCAGCGGCAGCTACCGCCGCTTCTACATGCACCGCACCGGCCACTGGCTAGGCATGGATGTCCATGACGTGGGCGAATACCGCGTGGCCAGCCACGGCGGCGAAGGCGAGCGTCCGTGGCGACCGCTGCAGCCGGGCATGGTGCTGACCATCGAGCCCGGCATCTATGTGCGCCCGGCCGAGGACATACCCGAGCGCTATTGGCATGTCGGCATCCGCATCGAGGACGACGCCGTGGTCACCGAGGGCGACTGCGAGCTGATCACGCGCGGCGTGCCGGTGCTGGCCGACGAGATCGAGGCGCTGATGCGCGACAACGCGAGCGTTGCCGGAGGTCTGCGATGATCGGCTGGCTGCGCAGGATCTTTCCGGGCCAGGCCCGCAGCGGCAGCAATGCTGGCAGCGACCGCCGGCCCGATCCGTCCGAACCCTTCATCATCAACCTGTACGACGACCGCGTGGTGGTGCACCGCCCCGACGGCCAGCGCGAGGAAGTCGCCTGGGACACGCTCGAGCGCGTGGTGGTGCGGGTGTCCGACCGCGCGCCCTGGGCCGGCACGGCCTGGCTGATCCTGATCGGCACGCCCGATTCGGGCCAGGGCTGCGTGGCGCCGCTGAATGCCGCCAACCATGGTGCACTGCTTGAGCAGCTGCGCGCACTGCCGGGTTTCAACCACCAGAAGCTCGAGAACGCGCTGCGCGACGCTGCGGCCGGCAAGTCGCGCTCGGATGCGATCTGCTGGAAGCGCGATGCGGCAGCACCAACGGAGGCGGATGCGGGTCATGCAGGAGGCAGCGACGATGCCGGCCGCGCAGCCTGATTTCCAAAGCCTGCGCGATATCGCCATCGTCGGCGGCGGCCCGGTCGGGCTGGCGCTGGCCTGCCAGTTGCTCCGCACTACCGGCTGGCGCCTGACACTGGTCGATGCCGCCACGCCGGCGCGCGCCGCGCGCGATCCGCGCGCGATCGCGCTGTCGCATGGCAGCCGCCAGCTGCTGGAGCAGATCGGCGCCTGGCCGGTGCCCGGCAGCCCGATCGAGCATATCCATGTCTCGCAGCGCGGCCGCTTCGGCCATGTGCGGCTGCACCATGACGACTACGGCGTGCCGGCGCTCGGTTACGTGGTCCGCTACGGCGACTTGTGCGAGGCACTGGAGCGCGCGCTCGCCCATGCCGCGCAGGCGGCGGGCGAAGGCCGGCTGCAGCGCGTGTTCGAGACCCGCATCGACCAGATCGCACAGGAGCACGCGCCGAGCGCCGCGGACGATCCCGATGCCGGCGCCGTGCGACTGGCCGGCACCGGCCACGACGGCCAGGTGGAGCACCTGGCCGCGCGCCTGGTGGTGCAGGCCGAGGGCGGGCTGTTCCACCAGCAGGCCGCCCACCAGGGTCGCGGCGCGCGCACGCGCGACTATCGCCAGACCGCGGTGATCGCCCATGTGACCTGCTCGCGCCCGCAGCCGGGCTGGGCCTGGGAGCGCTTTACCGACGAAGGCCCGCTGGCGCTGCTGCCGCACGAGGAGCACGGCGTGCCGGGCTATGCGCTGGTGTGGTGCTGCCCGCCGGAGCAGGCCGCGCGGCGCATCGCGCTGCCGGAAGCGGAGTTCGCGGCGGAACTGGGCCGGGCCTTTGGCGACCGCATGGGCCATTTCACGCTGGCCGGCAAGCGCCATGCCTTCCCGCTCGGCCTGAATGCGGCCCCGGTGACCGTCAACGGCCGCGTGGCGGCCGTCGGCAATGCCGCGCAAACGCTGCACCCGGTGGCCGGACAGGGGCTCAACCTGGGCTTGCGCGACGCCTTCGCGCTGGCCGATTCGCTGCGCAGCGCCTGCACGCCGCAGGCGCTGCAAGCCTTCGCCAGCCGCCACCGGCTCGACCGCGCCGTCACCATCGGCGTGACCGACCTGCTGCCACGCGTGTTCGGCATCTCCTACCCGCTGGCCGCGCACGCGCGGGGCGCGTCGCTGGCCGTGCTGGCCTGCCTGCCGCCGCTGCGGCACGCGCTGGCGCGCCACATGATGTTCGGGATGCGTCGCTGACCTCGCCAGTGGCGCAAGCGCCACGCGCATGGCGGCGTTTGCGCCACGGTCCCTGCCGGGTTGCGCTCCGGATGCTCAAATCTTGGGCAATGGCGATGGTTTGGCGGTAGAATCCTGCCCTCGCACATGTCCCGATCCAACGCCGGCAGCAGTTTCGGCAGGGGCATGTTTTTCCGTTTCGTCTTCCGTCTCAGAGCAGGCTGTCCCGATCCCTTCCCTGGCGCCATCCGCGCCGCGAGGGCGCTACGGTCACCGGGACGGCCTCTCAGAACCGCCGCCCAACCGTGCAGATCGGACCTCACCAACTCCGCAACAACCTGTTTGTCGCCCCGATGGCGGGCGTGACGGACCGGCCCTTCCGCCAGCTGTGCAAGCAGCTCGGCGCGGGCTATGCGGTGTCGGAAATGGTGGCGTCCAACGCACAGCTGTGGAAGAGCGAGAAAACCATGCGC
Organism: Cupriavidus sp. CPT47-8839-RL05A; assembly: GCF_058792255.1. Lineage (NCBI taxonomy): Bacteria > Pseudomonadati > Pseudomonadota > Betaproteobacteria > Burkholderiales > Burkholderiaceae > Cupriavidus > Cupriavidus sp. CPT47-8839-RL05A. The sequence continues at coordinate 332,688 of NZ_JBYTEG010000003.1, forward strand.
CGCGCCAACCACGCCGGCGAGGTCGAACCCATCGCCGTGCAGATCGCCGGCGCCGAGCCGTCGATGATGGCCGAGGCCGCGCGCTACAACGTGGACCGCGGCGCGCAGATCATCGACATCAACATGGGCTGCCCGGCCAAGAAGGTGTGCAACGTCGCCGCCGGCTCGGCCCTGCTGCAGAACGAGCCGCTGGTGGTGCGCATCGTCCAGGCCGTGGTCGGCGCCGTGGGCGACCGGGTGCCGGTCACGCTGAAGATCCGCACCGGCTGGAACCGCGAGAACCGCAATGCGCTGCGCATCGCGCACATGGTCGAGGATGCGGGCATCAGCATGCTGACCATCCACGGCCGCACCCGCGCCGACCTGTACCACGGTGACGCCGAGTACGAGACCATTGCCGCGGTCAAGGCAGCGGTCTCGATCCCGGTGGTCGCCAACGGCGACATCACCACGCCGCAGAAGGCCAAGCAAGTGCTGGCGCTGACCGGCGCGGACGCGATCATGATCGGCCGCGCGGCGCAGGGCCGGCCCTGGCTGTTCCGTGAGATCGAGCACTTCCTGAAGACCGGCGAGATGCTGCCGTCGCCGGAAGTGGCCGAGATCCGTGCCATCATGAATGCGCACCTGGAAGACCACTACGCTTTCTATGGCGAATTCACCGGCGTGCGCACCGCGCGCAAGCATATTGCCTGGTACACGCGCGGGCTGCGCGGCGCCAACCTGTTCCGCCACCGCATGAACACGCTGGAGAGCACCGCCGAACAACTGGCGGCGGTCAATGCGTTCTTCGACGAGCAGGCGCAGATCTCTGACCGGCTGGTGTACGTGGACGACGCAGCACAAGACCAAGACGAAGCGAACAACAACAAAAACGGGGAGTTGCTTGCCGCATGAGCCGCAACGCTATCGACCAGTGCATCCGGGAAAGCCTGGACACTTATTTTCGCGACCTGGACGGCGAAGAGCCGTCGAATATGTACAACATGGTGCTCGAGGCGGTCGAACGGCCGCTGCTGGAAGCCGTGATGGTGCGCGCCGAGCGCAACCAGTCGCTGGCCGCCGCCTATCTGGGCATCAATCGCAATACGCTGCGCAAGAAGCTGCAGCAGCACGGTTTACTTTGAATTTGAAGCGTCTCCCACAGCCATGATCAAGCAAGCCCTACTCTCCGTTTCCGACAAGACCGGCATCGTCGATTTCGCGCGCGAACTGAACGCGCTCGGCGTCACGCTGCTTTCCACCGGCGGCACCGCCAAGCTGCTGGCCGACAGCGGCCTGCCCGTGACGGAGGTGGCCGACTACACCGGCTTCCCGGAAATGCTCGACGGCCGCGTCAAGACGCTGCACCCGAAGGTGCACGGCGGCATCCTGGCGCGCCGCGACCTGCCCGAGCACATGGCCGCGCTGGCCGAGCACGACATCCCGACCATCGACTTGCTGGTGGTGAACCTGTACCCGTTCCAGCAGACCGTGGCCAAGGATGACTGCACCCTGCCCGACGCGATCGAGAACATCGACATCGGCGGTCCGACCATGCTGCGTTCGGCGGCCAAAAACCATCGCGACGTGACCGTGATCGTCGACCCGGCCGACTATGGCGTGGTGCTCGACGAAATGCGCGCCAACGCCAACAGCGTCGGCTACGACACCAATTTCCGCCTGGCCACCAAGGTGTTCGCGCACACCGCGCAATACGACGGCGCCATCACCAACTACCTGACCAGCCTCGGTGCCGACAAGTCGCACCAGGGCCGCAGCGCCTACCCGCAGACGCTGAACCTGGCCTTCGACAAGGTGCAGGAAATGCGTTACGGCGAGAACCCGCACCAGTCGGCCGCGTTCTACCGCGACCTGAAGGCCGTGGACGGCGCGCTGGCCAACTACGTGCAGCTGCAGGGCAAGGAACTGTCGTACAACAACATCGCCGACGCCGATGCGGCCTGGGAATGCGTCAAGTCGTTCGACGCCGCCAGCGGCGCCGCCTGCGTCATCATCAAGCACGCCAACCCGTGCGGCGTGGCGCTCGGCGCGAATGCGCTGGAAGCCTATGACAAGGCCTTCAAGACCGATTCGACCTCGGCCTTCGGCGGCATCATCGCCTTCAACGTCGAGCTGGACGAAAGCGCCGCGCAGGCCGTGGCCAAGCAGTTCGTCGAAGTCCTGATCGCCCCGTCGTTCAGCGCCGGCGCGCGTGCCGTGTTCGCGGCCAAGCAGAACGTGCGCCTGCTCGAGATCCCGCTGGGCAAGGGCATCAACCAGTATGACTTCAAGCGTGTCGGCGGCGGCCTGCTGGTGCAGAGCCCGGACGCCAGGAACGTGCAGCCGTCCGAGCTGCGCGTGGTGACGCGCCGCCACCCGACCCCGAAGGAAATGGACGACCTGATGTTCGCCTGGCGCGTGGCCAAGTTCGTCAAGTCCAATGCCATCGTGTTCTGCGGCGGCGGCATGACGCTGGGCGTGGGCGCGGGCCAGATGAGCCGCGTCGATTCGGCCCGCATCGCCAGCATCAAGGCGCAGAACGCCGGCCTGACGCTGGCCGGCTCGGCAGTGGCATCGGACGCGTTCTTCCCGTTCCGTGACGGCCTGGACGTGGTGGTCGACGCGGGCGCGACCTGCGTGATCCAGCCTGGCGGCTCGATGCGCGACGACGAAGTGATCGCCGCCGCCGACGAGCGCGGCATCGCCATGGTGGTGACCGGCACGCGGCATTTCCGCCACTAAGTACTGGCAGTGCTTGCAGTCTTGCCTGGCAAGGCCGCCGGCTCCCGAAGCGGTTTCGTTCTCCTGCAAGGGAAAGCGAAACCGCTTTTTGCATTAGGTGCCGGCGCAAAAGGCAATACACTAGCGACGGCATCCACCCTACCCACCCAATGCGAATCCTAGGCATCGACCCCGGCCTGCGCACCACCGGCTTCGGCGTGATCGAGAAGCACGGCAACAAGCTTGCCTACGTGGCCTCGGGCACGATCAAGAGCGACGGCAATTCAACGCTGCCGGAACGGCTGAAGACGCTCTACGACGGCATCAGCGAAGTGTCGCGCACCTATGCACCCGACTGCGCCGCGATCGAGAAGGTCTTCGTCAACGTCAACCCGCAGTCCACGCTGCTGCTCGGCCAGGCCCGCGGCGCGGCGATCTGCGGGTTGGTGGGCTACGGCTTGCCGGTGTTCGAGTACACCGCGCTGCAGCTGAAGGTGGCGGTGGTCGGCTATGGCCGCGCCAACAAGGCGCAGGTGCAGGAAATGGTGACGCGGCTGCTGATGCTGCCCGGCCAGCCCGGCAGCGATGCGGCGGATGCGCTCGGCGTGGCGATCTGCCATGCCAACGGCAGCGATACCCTGGGCACGCTGTCGGGCCTGGCGCCCGACCTGGTGCGCAAAGGCATGCGCGTGCGGCGCGGGCGGCTGGTCGGCTGAGCACGCCAGCGGCTGGCGCTTGCTGCGCCCGCTTCCCCATCTTTTACAATCGGGCCTTGGTCTCACCACAGGAACGCTGCATGCCTAGCCAGTCCCGATTGAGCGCGCCGCGCCGGCGCCCCAGCCTCTTCCCTGTTCTTGCCTTCCGGCGCTGGCTGTTTCCGGCCGCCGCGGCCTGCGCCGCGCTGGTCGCGGGCTGCGCCACCGCGCCGCGCCCTAAGCCCGTGTCCGCGGCTCCGGTGCCGGCACCCACCGCGAGCGCTGCGCCTGCGGCCGCCGCCACCCAGCCTCCCAAACCGCTGGTGATCGCCCATCGCGGCGCCAGCGCACTGCGCCCCGAACATACGCTTGCCGCCTACGCCAAAGCCATCGAGGACGGCGCCGACGCCATCGAGCCCGACCTGGTCATGACACGCGACGGCGTGCTGGTAGCGCGCCACGAAAACGACATCACCGGCACCACCAATGTGGCCGAGCTGCCGCAGTTTGCCGAGCGCAAGCGCACCAAGGTGATCGACGGCGAGCGCGTGAGCGGCTGGTTCACCGAAGACTTCACGCTGGCCGAGCTCAAGACGCTGCGCGCGCGTGAGCGTATCCCGCGCCTGCGCCCGGACAATGCGCGCCTGAACGACCAGTTCGAGGTGCCGACCTTCGACGAGATCGTGCGCCTGGCCGAGCAGGCTGCGCTGCGCACCGGCAAACCCATCGGCATCTACGCGGAGCTGAAGCACCCGAGCTACTTCCGCGGCATCGGGCTGCCGCTCGAGGACAAGCTGGTGGCCGCGCTCCGGGCACAACCCTACCTGCGCAACGCACCCGTTTTTATCCAGTGCTTCGAGACCGGCAGCCTGCGCGCGCTGCGGCGCACGCTTGGCAGCGGGCAGCCCAACGTGAAGCTGGTGCAGCTCATCGGCAACCCGCGCAAGGGCCCGGCCGACTGGAAGCTGGCGGGCGACGGCCGCACCTTCGGCGACATGCTGGGCGCGACCGGCCTGCGCGAGGTGGCGGCCTATGCCGACGGCATCGGCCCCGAGAAGAGCAGCGTGGTGCCGCGCGATGCGCAGGGCGCGCTGGCTGCGCCGACGCCGGTGGTGCGCCAGGCGCATGCTGCCGGGCTGTTCGTCCATCCCTACACCTTCCGTCCGGAAAACAGCTTCCTGCCCAAGGCGCTCCAGACCGGCGGCGACGACGCCACGCGCAGCCCGTCCGGCATGGAGCGGGAGGTGCAGGCCTTTATCGCGGCCGGCATCGATGGCTTCTTCACCGACGACCCGGCGCTGGGCCGGCGCGCGGTGGATACGCCGGCGCGCTGACCCGGCCGTGCGGCCGCTGGGCTACACTTGCGGCCGCCTGTTCCCTGACCCCCACCTTCCATTCCCTCCTCCGCACCATGATCGGACGCATCGCCGGCACCCTTATCGAGAAGAATCCCCCGCACCTGCTGGTCGATTGCCACGGCGTCGGCTACGAGGTGGACGTGCCGATGAGCACCTTCTACAACCTGCCCGCGGTGGGCCAGCCGGTGACGCTGCTGACGCAGCTGATCGTGCGCGAGGACGCGCACCTGCTGTACGGCTTCGGCACCGCATCGGAGCGCAACACCTTCCGCGAGCTGATCAAGATCACCGGCATCGGCGCGCGCATGGCACTGGCGGTGCTGTCGGGCATGTCGGTGCCCGAGCTGGCGCAGGCCATCACGCTGCAGGAAGCCGGCCGCCTCACGCGCATTCCCGGCATCGGCAAGAAGACCGCGGAGCGGCTGCTGCTCGAACTCAAGGGCAAGCTGGGCGCGGAGCTGGGCCACGTGCCGGGCACGCCGGCGGTGCCGGACAGCGCCGTCGACGTGCTCAATGCGCTGCTGGCGCTGGGCTACTCGGAGAAGGAAGCCGCCGCCGCGATCAAGCAGGTGCCGGCGGGGACCGGCGTGTCGGATGGCATCAAGCTGGCGCTCAAGGCATTGTCCAAGGCTTGAGACCTGCATAGGCGCGTAGAATGGCGGATTGTTGCCGCTGTCCGGGCCCCTGACCACCATGATCGAAACTGACAAGCTTGCCGCCCCCGCCCGCGTAATTGCCGCCACCCCCGCCTCGTCGCAGGAGGAGGCGTTCGAGCGCGCGCTGCGGCCCAAGCTGCTGGACGAATATGTCGGCCAGGAAAAGGTGCGCGGGCAGCTCGATATATTCATGCACGCCGCGCGCAACCGGCGCGAGGCGCTGGACCACGTGCTGCTGTTCGGCCCGCCGGGCCTGGGCAAGACCACGCTGGCCCACATCATCGCGCGCGAGATGGGCGTCAACCTGCGCCAGACCTCGGGCCCCGTGCTGGAGCGCCCGGGCGACCTGGCCGCGCTGCTGACCAACCTGGAAGCCAACGACGTGCTGTTCATCGACGAGATCCACCGGCTCTCGCCGGTCGTCGAGGAAATCCTGTACCCGGCGCTCGAGGACTACCAGATCGACATCATGATCGGCGAGGGCCCGGCGGCGCGCTCGGTCAAGCTCGACCTGCAGCCGTTCACGCTGGTGGGCGCCACCACGCGTGCCGGCATGCTGACCAACCCGCTGCGCGACCGCTTCGGCATCGTGGCGCGGCTGGAGTTCTATACCGCCGATGAGCTGGCCCGCATCGTCACGCGCTCGGCGCAGCTGCTGCATGCACGCATCGATCCGCAGGGCGCGCTGGAAATCGCCCGGCGCGCGCGCGGCACGCCCCGTATCGCCAACCGGCTGCTGCGCCGGGTGCGCGACTACGCCGAGGTCAAGGGTGACGGGAACATCACCCGCGCCATGGCCGACGCGGCGCTGGCCATGCTGGACGTGGACAGCGTCGGCTTCGACCTGATGGACCGCAAGCTGCTGGAAGCCGTGCTGCACAAGTTCGGCGGCGGCCCCGTGGGCGTGGACAACCTGGCCGCGGCCATCGGTGAGGAGCGCGACACCATCGAGGACGTGCTCGAGCCCTACCTGATCCAGCAAGGCTACCTGCAGCGCACGCCGCGCGGGCGCGTGGCCACGGCTGCCGCCTACCGGCATTTCGGCCTGGCCAACCCGCAAGGCAGCGGCGCCAGCGAGCTGTTCGGCGACGCCTGACAGGCGAGCTGCAGCGCAGAACTGACGCCTTGGCAGGGCCCCGGCGCAGCACCAATTAAACGTTTTAATTTCGCGCTCCAAATTTTTTCGAAGTGGATTGCTGGCCCGTGGCCGATTGTCCACAATGGCTTTATCGGCACCGGCCCGGTGCTGCGATGGCCGCGCCCCGCCAGGCACGGCACCTTTACAAATACGTCAAGGAAAGCCAATGATTCGCCATTCGTCCAGCCTGCTCGCCGCAGCCCTCGCCGCCACCGCGTTCGCCGCCGGCAGTGCCAACGCCCAGCGCCCGCCGGCGCCGGTCGGCGTGGCCGAAGAGGCGGTCATCAGCGGCAAGATCGTCGATATCGATCCCCAATCCAAGGCCGTGCTGGTCCAGGGCCCGCGCGGCAACGTGGTCGAACTGGTGGCTGGCGACGAAGCCCGCAACTTTGGCCAGATCCGCAAGGGCGACATCCTCACGGTGGCGCGTGGCGCCGCGCTGGTCGCCGCGCTTGAGCCGGTCGACAGCAAGGCCACCGCACTGGCCGAATCGGTCGACCGCACCACGCGCGCCGCCGAGGGCGGCAAGCCCGGCATCATGCGCGAGATCACCACCACAGTGACCGCACAGATCACCAAGGTCGACCCGGCCAAGCGCCTGATCACCTTCCGCGGTCCGCGCGAGACGCTGCGCACCGTGAAAGTGCAGGATCCGGCCATCGACCTGAACGGCATCAAGCAGGGCCAGATGGCCAAGATCGTCTACCGTGAAGTCGTGGCCATTACGGTCAAGGCACCCGCGGCAGCCGCAGCCAACTGAGCCACTGAGCCAGACGCGGTACTTTTCCCATCAGGAGGTTACCTATGAATCGTCGCCACTTTGTTACCCGGGTTGCCGGATCGGGCCTGCTCGTTGCCACCGCAATGGCGGCAGGCTGCACCACCACCGGCACCAGCGCCTCGAAGGACCCGGTCGCCAAGAAGCAGGAAATCGATGCAGGGGTGGACGGAGCGCTGAACCGGCTGTTCTCCGCCAATCCCGGCGCACGCGACCTGGCGCAGCGTGCGCAAGGGGTCCTGGTGTTCCCGCGTGTCATCTCGGCCGGCCTGGTGGTAGGCGGCGAGTACGGCGAGGGTGCGCTGCGATCGAAGGGCGCGACGGTCGGCTACTACAGCACGACGCAGGCCTCGGTCGGGCTGACCGCCGGCGGGCAGTCCAAGGCCGTCATCATCATGTTCATGACCCCGGAGGCCTACAACAAGTTTGTTGCCAGCAAGGGCTGGACCGCCGGCGCCGATGCCAACGTGGCGGTGGCCAAGGTCGGCGCGGACGGCAGGCTCGACACCCTGACCAGCCAGCAGCCGGTGATTGCCTTTGTGCAGACCAATGCCGGCCTGATGTTCGACGTCTCGGTAAACGGCTCCAAGATCAGCAAGCTGGATATCTGACCCGGCTGCGCCGCTCCACCTGAAGTTCCCGGCTTCGGCCGGGAATTTTCATTTCAGGCGGCCGCAGCAACGCTTGCGCACGCCGCGGCAGAATCCGGGGCCCGCTGGCATAATCGCGCCCAAAACACCGCGCGCCAGCGCGTCCGACCGGGAGCCCCCATGTCCGCCATCCCCGCCAGCGCAGGCCCCGCCGGCCGCGTCTACCGTTACTATGACTTCGTCATGGTGGCCTTTGTCACCGTGCTGCTGTGCTCGAACCTGATCGGCGCGGCCAAGGCGGCACAGGTGACGCTGCCCGTGATCGGCACGGTGACCTTCGGCGCCGGCGTGCTGTTCTTCCCGATCTCCTACATCTTCGGCGACGTGTTGACCGAGGTCTACGGCTACGGCCGCGACCGGCGCGTGGTCTGGGCCGGCTTTGCCGCGCTGGCTTTCGCCACCTTCATGAGCCTGGTGGTGCTGAACATGCCGGTCGCGCCCTTCATGGCGGACTACCAGAAAAGCCTGCAGGACGTGTTCGGCAACACCTGGCGGATTGCACTCGGCTCGCTGATCGCCTTCTGCTGCGGCAGCTTCACCAACAGCTACGTGCTGGCCAAGATGAAGCTGTGGACCTCGGGGCGGTGGCTGTGGACGCGCACGATCGGCTCCACGCTGGCCGGGGAGCTGGTCGACTCGTCGCTGTTCTACGTGATCGCCTTCTACGGCATCTGGCCGCTGGAGAAGGTGATCCAGGTGGCAGTGGCGCAGTACGTGCTGAAGACCGGCTGGGAAGTGGTGATGACACCGGTGACGTACAAGGTGGTGGGGTTCCTGAAGCGGGCCGAGAACGAGGATTATTTCGACCGCAATACCGACTTCACCCCGTTCCGCGTCCGCGTGTAGCGCTAAGGCACGCGCCGGTCCACCTCGTCCAGCGCCAGGTTTTCAAGGTGGCTGACATCGCCCCACTGCGCCAGCGTCAGGTGGCTGCTGTCGCTGCGTAGCCGGTTGACGCTGGCATTGAGCAGTTCATGCTGGCGCGGCGCTTCCAGCGTCATGCCGGTGGCCTCGCGGTACAGGCAGTCGAGCACGCCGCCGTGCGCCACCAGTGCGATACGCTCACCGGGATGCCGGCGCGACAGCGCCAGCACCACCTCGACCGCGCGCTCATGGAAGCCCAGCAGCGACTCGCCTTCAGGCGGTGCGTAGTCCGGAACGCGCGCCTGCCAGCGGGCGAAATCCTCGGGCAGGTGCTCGGCCACTTCGGCGTAGGTCTTGCCCTGCAGCGTGCCGTAGCTGCGCTCGCGCAGGCGCGCATCGGGGCGCACCTGCAGCCCGAGCACCTCGGCCAGCGGCGCAGCGGTTTCCATCGCACGCGACAGGTCGCTGGCATAGACCGCATCGATCGGCTCGCCCGCCAGCGCCGTGGCCAGCGCGCGCGCCTGGGCGCGGCCGGTCTCGTTCAGGGGAATGTCGAGCTGGCCCTGCAGCCGGCGCTCCCGGTTCCAGGCCGTTTCGCCGTGGCGGATCACGATCAGGTGGGTATAGGCCAGCGAATGCGGCCCGGGGCTTTGCGACATGCCGTTTCCTTCGGGATTTCCTTGAGGCCGGCGCCGCGCGGCTGGCGCGGCGCCGGCCAGGCGTTATTTCGCCAGATTAGGGTTCAGCGTATAGGTGCCGGTGAGGCTGGCCTGCGCCAGCACATGGCCCTGGATCGCCTCGCGCACCTGCGCGCCGGTGAAGGTGCCATCGAGCGGCAGCCGGTCGATGTCCAGCGCATACAGCGTGAACACGTAGTGGTGCAGCAGCGTGTCGTTCCACGGGGGGCACGGGCCGTCATAGCCGTAGTAGTCGCCCTTCATGTCGGCATCGCCGGCGAACCAGCCGGTGTAGTCGTTGATGCCGTGGCGCAGGCCGCCCGCAGTGGCGGTGCCGCCGGTGGCTTCGGGGCCCGGCTTGCCGCGCGCGATCACGCCGTCGCTGTGCGAGCCCGCCGCGATCGAGGTCAGCCCCGGCGGGATGTCGACCAGCACCCAGTGGAAGAAGTCCACGCGCGGCAGCGCGGCCGGCACTTCGCGGCCTTCCTGGTTGACGTCGTCGCCCTTGCTGGGGACGTCGCGGTCGTGGCAGATCAGCACGAACGAGCGCGTCTCGGCCGGGGCGTCTTCCCAGCGCAGGTCGGGATTGCGGTTGTTCGACAGGGCCACGTGGGCAGCGGCGTCGGGCACGCAGAAGGCGAACTCGCCGGGAATCGGCGCGTTGTCGTTGAAGGACTTGCTCCAGAGTTTCATTTGTCTCTCCTGTCTTGATGCCGCGCCGGAGCGCGGCAGCTTGAAATCTGTTCAGGCCGGCGGCACCCGCAGCCAGAAGGTGACCGGGCCGTCGTTGACCAGGCTGACCTGCATCATCGCGCCGAACTCGCCGGTCTGCACTTGCGGATGGGCGGCGCGCGCCTGCGCCACGAAATGCTCGTACAGGCGCCGGCCGTCCTCGGGCGATGCCGCGGGCGTGAAACTCGGCCGCGTGCCGCTGTTGGTATCGGCCGCCAGCGTAAACTGCGACACCACCAGCAGCCCGCCGGCGTTGCCGTTGCCGTCCATGTTCTGCACCGGCAGGTTCATCTTGCCGGCCGCATCGGAAAACACCCGGTACGACAGCATCTTGGCCAGCAGCCGCTCGGCCTGCGCCTCGGTGTCGCCGCGCTCGGCGCAGACCAGCGCCAGCAGGCCGGCGCCGATTTCACCGGTGGTGCGGCCTTCGACCGTGACGCGGGCCTGGGCCACCCGCTGGATCAGCGCGATCATCCCGGCCGCCTCAGGCCAGCGTCACGCGCGCGAAGCGGCGCTTGCCGACCTGCACGACATAGGTGCCCGCCGCCACCCTGGTGGCCTTGTCGCTGACCGTGGCGCCGTCGATCTTGACGCCGCCCTGCTCGATATTGCGGTTGGCTTCCGAGGTGGACGGCACCAGGTTGGCCTGCTTGAGCAGCTGCGCGATGCCCAGCGGCGCGCCAGTCAGACTCACTGCCGGGATATCGTCCGGCACGCCGCCGCGGGCGCGGTGGTTGAAATCTTCCAGCGCCTTCTCGGCATCGGCCTGGCTGTGGAAGCGCGCCACGATCTCCTGCGCCAGCAGCACCTTGCAGTCGCGCGGATTGCGGCCCAGCGCGATTTCCTGCTTCATCAGCTCGATCTCGGCCAGCGGGCGGAACGACAGCAGCGTGTAGTACTGCCACATCAGGTCGTCCGAGATGCTCATCAGCTTGCCGAACATCTCGTTGGGCGCCTCGGTCACGCCGACGTAGTTGCCCTTTGACTTGGACATCTTCTCGACGCCGTCCAGGCCAACCAGCAGCGGCATGGTCAGGATGCATTGCGGCTCCTGGCCGTATTCCTTCTGCAGCTCGCGCCCGACCAGCAGGTTGAACTTCTGGTCGGTGCCGCCGAGCTCCAGGTCTGACTTGAGCGCGACCGAGTCATAGCCCTGCATCAGCGGGTAGAGGAACTCATGCACGGAGATCGGAATCCCGGAGCGGAAACGCTTGGTGAAGTCGTCGCGCTCCATCATGCGCGCCACGGTGTACTTGGCCGCCAGCTGGATCATGCCGCGCGCGCCCAGCGGATCGCACCACTCGCTGTTGTAGCGGATTTCGGTGCGGGCCGGGTCCAGCACCAGGCTGGCCTGGCGGTAGTAGGTCTGGGCGTTGGCCTCGATCTGCTCGCGCGTGAGCGGCGGGCGCGTGCTGTTGCGGCCCGACGGATCGCCGATGGTCGAGGTGAAGTCGCCGATCAGGAAGATCACCTGGTGGCCGAGGTCCTGCAGCTGGCGCAGCTTGTTCAGCACCACGGTGTGGCCGATATGGATGTCGGGCGCGGTCGGATCCAGGCCCAGCTTGATGCGCAGCGGCACGCCGGTGGCCTCGCTGCGCGCCAGCTTCTGCGCCCACTCGGATTCGATCAGCAGTTCGTCGCAGCCTCGCCTGGAGACTTCCAGGGCCTGCATCACCGACGGCGTCAGGGGGTATTTGGCCGTGGGGCCCGTGGCAACTTCAGTCATGACGTAAGTCTTTGAAATACTTGAAATTTTAGGAAATTTCCTGACAGCCGCCAGGGCCGGATTTTGGTATAATCCGCGATTCCCGGCGCCTACGGAAGCCTTTCCAGTGCGCTACCCGCCACTTTATGCAGCAATGCAGGCGGCCAAATAACAGTGAAGAGCCCGCGCCGCACCTCGGGGGAGGAAGGCAGACGAGACACATCGTCCCCGGCAGCGGTGCTCAGACCAAGGTTGAATTTTACGTGATGTGGTCCAGACTCCGCGAAGTTTTCGCGCGTGAGCTGGTGGTTCTTGTCGATCCGACCAACCCCCAGCACGCGCGGCGGCGCAAACAACTGACGGCCTCGGTGGGCGCAATCTTCACGCTCGGCATGGCCGCGGCGATGGGCGTTGCGCCGCGCAGCGCCTTTGACGATCCGCTCGCACCGCGCACGCAGCAGGCGCTGCGCATGCCCGACGTGCGCGAGCAACTTGAACAGCTTACCGGCAGCCAGGCCGTCTACGTGCGCGAAGAACGCATGCAGCGCGGCGACACCATCGCCAGCCTGCTCAAGCGGCTGGGCGTGGACGATGCCGATGCGCAGGCGTTCATTGTCAAGAACCCGACCGCGCGCGGCCTGTTCAACCTGAACCCGGGCCAGGCGGTGCAGGCGGAGATCGACGAAAGCAACACGCTGGTGTCGCTGCAGGCCAACCTGGGCGGCGACGCAGCCGCCTCGCGCGAGCTGGTGATCGAGCGCGTGCGCGCGGCCAGCGACAACACCGCCGCCACCTACAAGGCCAAGGTGCAGCGCGTCGACAATGACGTGCACTACGAGATGGCCTCGGGCGCGATTTCCGCGGGCGGCTTCTTCAAGGCCATGGACGCGGCCAACGTGCCCGACGAAGTCGTGCAGCAGATGCTGTCGATCTTCTCCGGCGTGATCGACTTCCACCACGACATCGCCAGCGGCGACCGCTTCCGCATCATCTACGAAGCGGGCTTCCGCGACGGCACCTTCGTGCGCAACGGCCGCGTGGTCGCACTGGAGCTGATCAACCGCAACCAGCTGCACCAGGCGCTGTGGTTCGCGCCCGAAGACAGCAAGGACGGCGGCGCCTACTACACCTTCGACGGGCGCAGCATGAAGCGGCCGTTCCTGCGTTCGCCGGTGGAATTCTCGCGCGTGTCGTCGGGCTTCGGCGGCCGCGAGCATCCGCTGCATCATGACTGGGCGCAGCACAAGGGCGTGGACTTCGCCGCCCCGACCGGCACCAAGGTGCTGGCCACCGGCGACGGCGTGGTCGAGTTCGTGGGCCAGCAGAACGGCTACGGCAATATCGTCATCCTGAACCATGCCAACGGCTACTCGACCTACTACGCGCACCTGTCCGGCTTTGCCGGCATGCGCCAGGGCCAGCCGGTGCGCCAGGGCCAGCTGATCGGCTATGTCGGCTCGACCGGCTGGGCCACCGGCCCGCACCTGCACTATGAGTTCCGCTTCAACGACGTGCCGCAGAACCCGCTGACCATCACGCTGATGGAATCGCCGACGCTGACCGGCAAGTCGCGCCAGGAATTCCTGACCTACACCAGCGGGCTGCTCAGCCGCATCAATGCGCTGCGCACCTACAACGTGCTGACCGCCTCCAACTGACCGCGCCCATCGTGACCCAGCCCGTGACTGGCAGCGAACGCTATATCGGCATCATGTCCGGCACCAGCATGGACGGTGCCGACGCGGTGCTGGTGGATTTCAGCGGTGCGCGGCCCGCCGTGCTGGCGGCCGCCAGCCAGCCCTTCCCCGACACGCTGCGCGCGGCCTTTGCCGCCCTGCAGCAGCCGGGCGAGGACGAGATCCATCGCGAGGCGCTGGCAGCCAATGCGCTGGCGCAAGTCTACGCCGGCTGCGTGGCGACACTGCTGAGCGAGGCCCAGGTCGACGCGGCCGCGGTGGCCGCCATCGGCGCCCACGGCCAGACTATCCGCCACCGGCCGGGCCTGTACGACGGCATCGGCTACACTCGCCAGAGCCAGCATCCGGCGCGGCTGGCCGAGCTGGCGGGCATCGACGTGGTGGCGGACTTCCGCAGCCGCGACCTCGCCGCCGGCGGCCAGGGCGCGCCGCTGGTGCCGGCGCTGCACCATGCGCTGTTCCGCAGCGACACCGAAACCCGCGTTGCCTGCAATATCGGCGGCATCTCCAATATCAGCATCCTGCCCGCGGCAGGCGGCGCCGTCAGCGGCTTCGACTGTGGCCCGGGCAATGCGCTGCTCGACTACTGGATCGGCCGCCACCGCCAGCTTCCCTTCGACAGCAACGGCGACTGGGCCGCCAGCGGGCGTGTCGACGCCGCACTGCTGGCGCAGTGCCTGGCCGAGCCCTACTTCAGCGCGGCGCCGCCCAAGAGCACCGGGCGCGACCTGTTCCATCCGGGCTGGCTCGAAGCCCGGCTTGCCTCGTTCCAGCACCTCACGCCTGCCGCTGTGCAGGCGACGCTGGCGGCGCTGACGGCCGAGGCCATCGCGCGCGACGTGCGCACCCATGCGCCCGATGCGCGCCGCCTGATCGTCTGCGGCGGCGGCGCCCGCAATGCGTTCGTGATGGCACGGCTGGCGCAGGCATTGCCCGGCGTGGCCATCGAGACCTCGGAAGACTATGGCGTGCCGGTGTCGCAGGTCGAAGCGATCGCCTTTGCCTGGCTGGCACGCCAGTGCCTGCTGCGCCTGCCCGGCAACGTGCCCACCGTGACCGGCGCCGCCGGGCCGCGCGTGCTGGGCGCGATCTATCCGCGCTAGGGCAGGCGCATCGCGCCGCCCGCCTCCACCCAATCCATGAACGCCTGCGCCAGCGGCGAGGCCCGCATGGCCGGCGAGCGCGCCAGCACCACGCGCTGCGGCGTCACTGGCTCGCGCAGCGGCAGGCAGGCGATTGGCACGCCGTCGTAGCTTTGGTCGCCGGCCGGGCGCGTGCACGACAGCGCCACGCCATAGCCGTGCGCCACCAGTCCGCGCTGCATCTCGAAGGTCTGCGTGTACTGGTGCAGCACCGGGTGCAGGCCATGCGCCCAGAACAGCGACAGGAAGTACTCGCGCGTTTGCGGGATGTCCTCGAGGATCAGCCGTTCGCCGGCCAGGTCGGCCAGGCTCACATCGGTGCCGCTTGCCAGCGGATGGCCGGCGGGCAGCAGCGCATAGGGTGCCAGTTCCGCCAGCGTGCGGCGCTCGGTGCGGGCATCGAGCCCCAGTTCATAGGTCAGCGCCAGTTCGGCCTTGCCCGCCTGCAGCGTGCGGTGGACGGTGGCCAGGTCGGCCTCGAACAAGGTCACCGAAATGCCCGGATGGTGCCGGCGCAGCCCCGCCAGCAGGCGTGGCGCAAAGTACGGCCCAAGGTCCTGGAAGCAGGTCAGCGAGAGCTGGCCGATCAGCCCCCGGCCGGTGGCGTCGTCCACGGTGAGGCCGGCCGCCAGCGCGAGGATGTCTCGCGCCCGCCCCAGCAGGCGCTGCCCTGCCGGCGTCAGGGACAGCCCGCGGCTGACCTGGCGCTTGAACAGAGGCTCCCCCAGGGTGTCTTCCAGCTGCGCGATCGCGGTGGAAACAGAAGGCTGCGACACATGGCGCGCACGAGCCGCCGCGCTGATGCTGCCGTGCTCGGCTGCAGCGACAAAGTATTCGAGCTGGCGGAAGGAGAAGGGAATCATGATTTCCTATATCGCAACATAGGAAATATATGCTTTTCCTATCCACTATGCATGGCGATACTGGGCACATCGCCCCCCACACAAGATCGCCATGAACATCACCCAGGAACAGATCGACACCTACCAGCGCGACGGCGTGCTGGTGCTGCGCGGCGCCTTCACCGACTGGGTCGAACGGCTGCGCGACGGCTTTGCGCAGAACCTGGCCGAGCCCGGTCCCTTCGCCATCGAGAACGTAAGGCCCGGCGAAAGCGGGCGCTTCTTCGAGGACTACTGCAACTGGCAGCGCATTGCGCCGTTCGATGACTTTATCCGCCAGTCGCTGGCGGCCGCCATTGCCGGGCGCATCATGCAGTCACAGGCGGTGCAGGTGTTCCACGAACACATCCTGGTCAAGGAGCCCGGCACGGCCAAGCCCACGCCGTGGCACCAGGACCTGCCCTATTACTGTGTCGACGGCACCCAGACCGCGAGCTACTGGATCCCGCTGGATCCGGTGACGCAGGCCAACACCCTGCGCGTGGTGGCTGGCTCGCACCGCTGGCCGCGGCTGGTGCGGCCCAAGCGCTGGGCCAGCAACGAGAACTTCTATGGGGGCGACGATGCCTTCATGGAGATGCCGGACGTGGAGGATGGCAGCCACACCCTGCTCGCCCCCGAACTTGAGCCAGGCGATGCCGTGGTGTTCGACTTCCGCACCGTGCACGGCGCCGCCGGCAATACCGGCACCGGGCGCCGGCGCGCGTTCTCGGCGCGCTTCCTGGGCGACGACGTGCGCTTCATGCAGCGGCCCGGGCGCACTTCGCCGCCCTTCCCCGGCATCGATCAGCAGACCGGCGAGCGCATGCGCGAAGACTGGTTTCCCGTGGTCTGGCGCGCCGCGCAGTAAGCCATCGCGGAAAAGAAAAAACGCACCCGAAGGTGTAATGCCGTTCAGTTAAGACTGAACGGCATTTTTCATTGTTAGCCGCCGAAGCAGTTGTAAACCGCAAGCCGCAATG